>CAYLUV010000055.1:0-13148 GCA_964386955.1 uncultured Lachnospiraceae bacterium | reverse complement strand
GATATATGGTGCCAATCTTGCTACGATCTCATCCAAAAGATCGTCTTCTGCGTGAATGTTGAGATCGATTGGTTTAGAAATATCAAGACTGAAGATTCCCATGATGGATTTGGCATCGATAACGTATCTTCCAGATACCAGATCAAATTCGCCAGGGAACTGGTTGATTTCATTTACGAATGTTTTTACTTTATCGATAGAGTTTAAAGAAATTTTTAATGTTTTCATAATAAAGTTCTTCTCCTTGTAATCATATTTCAGATTGATAATACATTTTTAAGGAGAAAAAGTCAAGAGACGAACCTTAGCAGAAAGGAAAAAAGATATGTTTCGAACTTTCGCAACATGCACCCTTGGGTGTAAAGTAAACCAATACGAGACGGATGCCATGGAACAGATGTTGATCAAAGCAGGATATGAAAAAGTAGATTTTCGCGATGCTGCTGACATCTATATCATCAATACCTGTTCCGTAACCAATATGGCAGATAGAAAAAGCCGTCAGATGATTCATAGAGCAAAAAAGAAAAATCCAGAAGGCATTGTGGTGGCCTGTGGTTGCTATATTCAGGCTCAGGCAGACCAACATGCAGACTTCGATGAGAATATAGATTTAATTATTGGAAATAATAAAAAGAAGGATATTGTTACGATTTTGGACGAATATTATCGTGATAATGTCAAAACAGCAGTGATTGATATCAACCATACGGATGAGTACGAAGATTTATCCATTGAGACAGTGAACGAACACACAAGAGCTTACCTTAAAATTCAAGATGGCTGCAATCAGTTCTGTTCTTACTGCATTATTCCTTATGTAAGGGGGAGAATTCGAAGCCGTAAGCCGGAACATGTGCTGGAAGAAGTAAGAAATCTTTCCCAAAATGGATACAAGGAAGTGGTTCTTACGGGAATTCATCTGAGCTCCTATGGCAAGGATCTGGAAGAGGGATCTCTGATTGAAGTAATCGAAGAAATCAATAAAATCGAAGGAATTGAGCGAATCCGTCTGGGATCTTTGGAACCTAGAATTATTACGGAAGAATTTGCCGAGAGACTGGGAAAGGTAGAAAAAATCTGTCCGCATTTCCACCTCTCCTTGCAGAGTGGCTGTGATGAAACCTTAAAGAGAATGAATCGTCATTACTCCATTGAAGAATATGAACACAGCTTGGCACTGCTCCGAAAAGCCTTCCATGAGCCTGCCCTTACCACTGATGTAATTGTGGGATTTGCAGGAGAGACAGAGGAAGAATTTGTAGAGACAGTGAAGGCATTGGAACGCATGAATCTTTATGAGATGCATATTTTCAAATATTCCGTAAGAAAAGGAACCAGAGCAGAGAAGATGCCAAATCAGGTGCCAGAACAGATTAAAACCCAGCGAAGCAACGTCCTTCTTTCCATGACTGCCCGCCACAAAGAGCAGTACGAGGAACAGTGGATCGGTCAGGAAGAAGAAATTTTGGCGGAAGAGTTTGTTGAGATTGAAGGAAAAACGTATCTGGTAGGTCACACAAAACGGTATGTAAAAATTGGCATCGACACGAAAGAGGACTTGACAGGACAGTTAGTATCTGTGAAAATCCGTGGAAAAATAGATGGAAATGTACTTCTTGGGGAAATTCTCTGTTGAAATTTACTAGGAAGTATATTAGAATAAATCTATACTGGAAAAAGGACGTGATAATATGAAACGCAATAATACACAGTTTTTTGATGTGGTGAAGGAGCCGGTTTATGATGTTCCTTCCATTTTGGAAGATGTATATGAGGCATTGAATGAGAAAGGGTATAACCCGGTAAATCAGATTGTTGGCTATGTAATGTCTGGAGATCCGACTTACATTACCAGCTACAAGAATGCCAGAAGCCTTATTATGAAGGTGGAGAGAGACGAGATTATTGAGGTCCTTCTTCAGAATTACATTGATACAAGGCTGAAATAAGAATGAAAATGAAAAGAGTATTAGGACTAGATTATGGAACAAAGACCGTAGGTGTTGCTATCAGTGATGAATTGTTTATCACGGCACAGGGGTTGGAAACTATTACTCGGAAAGAGGAGAACAAGTTAAGAAAGACACTGGCTCGTATTGAAGAATTGGTGAAGGAGTACGGTGTGGAGGAGATTGTTCTCGGCTATCCGAAGAATATGGACAACAGCATCGGTGAGAGAGGCAGAGCTACGGAAGAGTTTCGGGATCGATTAGAAAAAAGATGTGGAATTCCAGTTGTCTTGTGGGACGAACGACTGACAACCATGGAATCGGAACGAATTTTAATGGATGGCGGTATCAGAAGAGAGAACCGGAAAAGTCGTATAGACTGGATGGCGGCATCTTTAATTTTACAGTCATATATGGATTCACTGCGGAATAGAAACGAATAGGGATTTGTTTCACTTTTATGAATCAAAATATGATATAGAAGTAGAGGGAAAAGTCTGGATATTCGTATGCAGACTTTTCTTGTTGCTTACAATAATTACCATTTTCCTAGAAATGAGCAATCCGGAGAAGAAAAGGAATCGTGCATAGAAACACGAATCGGAATATAAACTACAATATAGAAAGGAGCATGTTTATGAGTCGCTACAAAACAATTCCATTTTTGACAGACGATGGAGAAGAGGTACAATTCTATATTTTGGAGCAGACCATGATCAACGGCATCAATTATCTGTTGGTGACAGATGATATCGATGACGAAGAGGCAGAAGTGATGATGATGAAGGAAAATCCAGATTCAGACGGTGTTTATGCCTCCTATGAATTTGTGGAAGACGACAACGAATTGGCGGCAATCTCCAAGGTTTTTTCAGAACTGATGGATGATGTAGATATTGAAATTTTATACGATTAACCCAACAGACTTTAAATTTGACCCAAAGAATCGGAAATTGACTATAAATCGGAGGAAACATGATTAAAAAAGATAATAATCAGGCAGTAAAGATCATTCCCCTTGGCGGAATGGAACAGATCGGAATGAATATCACCGTAATTGAATATGAGGACAGCATTATTGTTGTGGACTGCGGACTTGCATTCCCATCTGATGATATGTTAGGAATCGACCTTGTTATTCCTGACGTTACTTATTTGAAGGAAAATGCGCACAAGATTAAAGGTCTTGTGATTACTCATGGTCATGAGGACCATATTGGTGCTATTCCATATGTGCTGAGAGAGGTAAATATGCCAATCTATGCTACTAAACTTACTATGGGACTGATTGACTGCAAGTTAAAGGAACACAATATGTCCCGTTCCGTAAGAAAGAAAGTAGTAAAACACGGACAGTCTATCAATCTTGGCAATTTTAGAATTGAATTTATTAAGACAAATCACTCTATTGCAGATGCAGCAGCTTTGGCAATTTACACACCGGCTGGAATCATTATTCACACAGGTGACTTTAAGGTTGACCATACTCCACTGTTTGGAGAAGCAATCGATCTGGCTAGATTTGCAGAACTTGGAAAGAAAGGTGTTCTTGCGCTGATGGCGGACAGTACCAATGCGGAAAAACCGGGTTATACTATGTCTGAACAGAAGGTAAAGGGAACCATCGAACATTTATTCCAAGAATATAAGAAATCTCGCATTATCATTGCTACGTTTGCATCCAATGTGGACCGAGTACAGCAGATTATTCATACGGCACATCAGTTTGGTCGTAAGGTAGTGGTAGAGGGAAGAAGTATGGTAAACACCCTGTCTGTTGCGGCAGATTTGGGCTATGTGGATATCCCAGATGGCACACTGATTGAAGTAGAACAGATGAAGAACTATGTGGACGAGGAACTTGTGCTGATTACCACAGGAAGTCAGGGGGAAACCATGGCGGCACTTTCTCGTATGGCGGCATCTGTTCATAAGAAGATTTCCATCAAACCGGGAGATATCGTTGTATTTAGTTCTCATCCAATTCCTGGAAATGAGAAGGCTGTCTCTAAGGTTATGAACGAGCTTACTAGAAAAGGCGCTCAGATTGTATTCCAGGATACTCATGTTTCCGGACATGCCTGCCAGGAAGAAATCAAACTTTTATATGCACTGACAAAACCAAAATTTGCGATTCCAGTGCATGGTGAATACAGACATTTAGTTGCTCATAGAGACTTGGCTCTCAGCATGGGTATGGATAAAGATCATGCCATTCTTCTTTCCTCCGGAGATGTGCTTTCTTTGAAAGCAGACGAAGGAAAAATTACAGGAAAAGTGCCAGCTCATGGCGTTATGGTAGATGGTCTTGGTGTTGGTGATGTAGGCAATATCGTATTGAAAGACAGACAGCAGCTTTCTCAGAATGGTCTTTTGATTGTTGTGGTAACATTGGAGAAGCATTCTGGTGTATGTCTTGCGGGACCAGACATTGTTTCTCGCGGGTTCGTCTATGTTCGTGAGTCTGAGACACTGATGGAAGATGCAAGACACGTGGTTGCAGAGGCGCTGGATGATTGCCTCAGCAGAAGAATCACAGATTGGAGCCGAATTAAGGCAGCTATCAAAGAAGCGTTAAGTGAATTCCTCTGGAAGCGTACCAAGAGAAATCCTATGATCCTCCCTATTATCACAGAGGTATAGAGGGCATGGAACCAATGAGAACACTTGCAGAGTTGACAGAAGAGATGGAGCAGCAGGAATGCAGCAAAAAATATCGGGAATGTCTTGCCCGGGTAAAACAGGACGAGGGGCTATATGAGAGACTAAATGAATACCGCAGACGAAATATGGAGATTCATTTGGAACATAGCACACTACAGGAGGAAGCAGAATTAGAAAAAGAATTTCGAGGATTTCTGAGAAAGGATTCCATTAAGGAATTTCTCTATTGGGAAGGAAAAGCCATGGAGATGTTGCGCAGTGTCCACGAAGCCATTGACCAGTGTATGGAGTTGGATGTAAGCTTTTTCTAAGGAGCAGGAAAGGAAAAAGGCGCCTATGAAGAAATGGAAAATACTATTGAGGGGAATACTGAATGTATGCATCGTTCTTGGAATAGGGGGAGCTTTTATTCTGTCCTACAGATTGGGATTTCATTCCTTTGCCAACGAACCCTTGGGAAAAGAAGCGCAGGGTGTTGTTACATTGAAGGTGAGAACGGGAGATGGGCAACAACAGGTGGCAGAGAAATTGGTGAAAGAGGGACTGCTTTCCAGCACAATTCCCTTTACATTTCGCTATATGCTCTCTGAGTATCGTGGAAAGATTCAGCCCGGTACCTATGAGATTGACGAATCCATGGGCATTGATGATATTTTGATGTTGCTGTCTCAAGTAGAAGATACAAAGAAGTAGGAACAAATTGATTACCCTTTCCGGTTTTTTGCCGGGAAGGGTTTCCCTATGTATATGAGAGGTTATGGAATGATCGTAGGAGAAAGAATTACAGATTTTATTAATTCCATGAATAAGGAAGATGAGCCATGGCTTTATGCCATTGAAACTGGGGCAAGAGAGAGAGAAGTGCCCATTATCAGAAAAGAGACAAAAGAATTTTTGAAAACCCTTCTCCGGATGAAACGTCCAAAACGTATTTTGGAGGTGGGAACAGCGGTGGGATATTCCGCACTTTATATGAAACAATATATTGAGGAAGATGCCACCATCACAACCATTGAAAATTATCCTCCCCGCATTGAGGAGGCTTCTATAAATTTTGAAAACTGGGATAAGGAAGGACAAATTACTCTGTTGCCGGGAGATGCTGCTCTTGTATTAAAGGAGTTGGAAGGTCCATATGATTTTATTTTCATGGATGCGGCAAAGGGACAGTATATCCATTTCCTTCCCGATATCATCCGGCTGTTGGCAAAGGGCGGCATTTTGCTCTCCGACAACGTGCTGCAGGATGGAGATATTATTGAATCCCGTTACGCCATCAAACGGCGCAATCACACCATTCACAGCCGCATGAGAGAATATCTTTATGTGCTGAAAAATAAAGAAGAATTTACCACCTCTATCATTCCGATTGGGGATGGGGTAGCACTCAGTGTAAAGGAATAACAATTTGGTATTCTAAAAAGGGAGACAAGGAAAAAAATAGAAAAATATAAATCAGAAAGGAAAAAATATGAGACAGACAGAATTATTGATTCCAGCCAGTAGTCTGGAAGTATTAAAGGTTGCAGTTACTTACGGTGCAGACGCCGTATATATTGGTGGAGAGATGTTTGGACTTCGCGCAAAGGCGAGAAACTTTTCTCTGGAAGAGATGAAAGAGGGAGTGGAGTACGCTCATGCAAGAGGAGTAAAGGTATTTGTTACCGCCAATATCGTGGCGAGAAACGAGGATTTACCGGGCGTTCGAGAATATTTTAGAGAATTAAAAGAGATTGGACCGGATGCGTTGATTATCTCTGATCCAGGTGTATTTGCCATTGCCAGAGAGGAAGTGCCGGAGATTGATATCCATATTAGTACACAGGCCAACAGCTCCAACTACGGAACTTATAATTTCTGGTATCAGATGGGGGCAACCCGCGTTGTGGCAGCCAGAGAGATGTCATTAAAAGAGATTGCAGAGCTTCGCCAGCATATTCCAGAGGAGATGGAGATTGAATGCTTTATCCACGGTGCTATGTGTATTTCCCATTCTGGAAGATGTCTTCTCAGCAGCTATTTTACAGATCGAAGCGCCAATATGGGAGCATGTACACACCCATGCCGTTGGAAATACTATGTGGTGGAGGAATCTCGTCCGGGAGAATATCTTCCAGTGGAAGAAAATGAGAGAGGAACCTATATTTTCAACTCCAAAGACCTGTGTATGATTGACCATGTACCAGAGATGATCGAGGCTGGCATTGACAGCTTTAAGATTGAAGGACGTATGAAAACAGCTCTCTATGTGGCTACGGTTGCCCGCACCTATCGTCAGGCAATTGATGATTACAAGAAATCTCCAGAACTTTATCATTCCCGTATGGATTACTATAAGACAGAAATTGCAAAATGTACCTATCGTCTGTTCACCACAGGATTTTACTTTGGTAAAACAGATGAAACTTCTCAAATCTATGATGCCAACACCTATGTAAAGGAATATACTTACATCGGTCTGGTGGAAGGAAAAAATGAAGCAGGTCATGTATATATGATGCAGAGAAATAAATTCAGTGTGGGTGAAGAAATCGAGATTATGAATCCAAACGGTGAAAATATCCTTGCTACAGTAAAAGCCATTTACGACGAGGATGGCAAGGCGATGGAATCAGCACCACATCCAAAGCAGATGCTCTACGTGGATTTCGGCTGCGAGATTCAGGAAGGATGGATTTTAAGAAGAAAAGAATCATAAGAAGTTACGCATAATAGGAAGGCTGGAAAAAATTACTTATGAGAAAAACGGAAGTAAAGAATTTAACTACGGGAAGTCCCTTTAAGCTGATCCTTGGCTTTGCCATTCCTATGCTGTTGGGCTATCTCTTTCAACAATTTTACAACATGGTGGATACCATTGTCGTAGGTCAGTGTCTGGGTGTAAAGGCTCTGGCGGCGGTTGGTTCCACCGGATCTATCAACTTTATGATCAATGGGTTTTGCATCGGTGTGAGCAGCGGTTTTGCCATTCCGGTAGCACAGCGATTCGGTGCGGAAGACTACAAAAACATGCGGAAATTTGTGGCAAATTCCATGTGGCTTTTGGTGGTTTTCGCGTCAGTTATGACCATCGGCGTTGGAGTCCTTTGTATGGACATTCTTCGATGGATGAATACCCCAAGCGATATTATTCAGGGCGCGTATGACTATATCTTTGTAATATTCATGGGGATTCCAGTTACGTATCTCTATAATCTTTTAGCAGGAATCATAAGAAGTCTTGGGGACAGCAAAACACCAGTGTATTTTCTGTTGTTGTCCTCTGGATTAAATATTATATTGGACTTTTATACGATTCTTGGCCTAGGAATGGGAGTGGGCGGACCAGCCCTCGCCACAGTAGTTTCTCAGGGGATTTCTGCAGTTCTCTGTCTGATCTATATGGTAAAACGGTATCCAATCCTTCGAATGACGAAGGAGGAACGTCGCTTTGATCCTGCCATGGCAAAAATACTTTGCGGCATGGGCATTCCTATGGGACTGCAGTATTCCATTACTGCCATCGGCAGTGTTATCCTGCAGACAGCAGTAAATTCCTTAGGTTCTCTGGCAGTGGCGGCTATTTCTACAGGAAATAAAGTAAGTCTGTTCTTTTGCTGTCCTTTTGATGCCTTGGGCGGTACTATGGCTACCTATGCGGGACAAAATGTGGGAGCAAAGAAATTTGACCGTGTAAAGGAAGGGGTAAAAGCAGCTTCCCTGATCGGTCTTGTCTATTCTATCCTTGCCTTTGTGGTACTTTTCCTGACTGGAGATAAGATAGCCCTTCTCTTTATGGATGCAGGAAATGTGGAAATCATCGATCAGGTACATCAGTTTCTGACAATCTGCAGTGCCTTCTATTTCCCACTGACCCTGGTAAATGTGGTTCGTTTTACGATTCAGGGAATGGGATTTAGCGTATTTGCCATTTTGGCAGGTGTCTGTGAGATGATTGCCAGATCTGTGGTGGGATTTTTCCTGGTACCGATGTTTGGCTTTTTACCAGTTTGTTTTGCCAGTCCATTTGCATGGATTGCGGCAGATCTATTTCTGGTTCCAGCTTTTTTCCACTGCTTAAATAAATTAAAGCGGGAGGCAAAGATACAGGAAACACAGGAACAGAAGGCCTTGGAGTAATATCCTTTTGCGAATTATAAAGAAAGGATGCGGGCATTTAAAAGGGCATCTTTATCATACATTCGGTGAAAGACAGAGACGATGGTTTGCTGTTTGGAGAGATTTTTTAAAGTAGATAGAATTTGCTTTTCTGTCTCTGCATCCAGATTGGCGGTAATCTCATCCAAAAGCAGGATTTTTGGGTTTTCTACCATAGCCCTGGCTATAGAAAGAAGCTGAAATTGACCTTGGGAAAATAATTTCTCAGTACAGGGAGTATCCATACCAAGGGGAAGTTTTGCTACATAACTCCACAATCCTACCTCTTTTAAAACATGAATAATCTGTTCTCTGGTGATGACAGGGTCTCCCAGAGAAATCTGTTGGGCGATGGTGCCTGGCACAGGGCAAAATTGTTGCTCGACGTAGCCAAACCATCGCCTTTTTTCTGTTTCTGGGATAGTAGCGGGGTCTGCTCCAAAAAGGGTAACGAAACCTTTTTCGGGAGAATAAAGCCCAGCCATTAATTTTATAATGGTGCTTTTGCCAGCTCCCGTTCGTCCTGCCAATAAGATAGTTTCTCCCTCCCTTACCGTCAGATTAAAATTCTCCAAAATCAGTGGATCATCAGAGTGATACCGAAAGAAAACCTTGGAAAGCTGCAGCGCTGGGGTTTCTTTTTTTTCTGTTTTATGACAAACTGAAATTTCTTCCTCTGCCAAAAAGTCTCGAATGCGTTCTAAACTGGCGGCGGTGGACTGGATATTTTGGATTTCCATGCCTATGTTTTCCAGCGGATCAAAGAAGGTACCGATATAGGAGATAATGGCAGCAGCTGTACCGGCAGTCATGCCAAAAAAAGATGGCAAATTGCCTTCCATAACAGCGGACACCATCATTAGGCCAACGAGACAGGCGTTGACAGATACAAGGATGGGAGAGTAGACTGCATCGTAAAAATTGGAGCGTTCCTGCGCCTTGAAACTTTGGTCAATGGTATTTCCATATCGTTTTTCCATAAAATCTTCCTGTTGCAGCATACGAATAGAGCGTATGTTTTCAGTGGTATCTATAATCTGCTGATTGGTTTTTCCGATGGCTGTGCGGTTAATCAGCTGTGCTTGTCGCATTTGTTTTTGAAAATGACGGGTTATCCAATAGAGTAAAGGAGTTACTAGGGTAAGAAGAAGGCCCACGCCGAGATTTTTCACATAGACAATGCACAAAATACTGATTAGCTTGCAGGAATCCACCCCAATGCTGACAATGCCGGAGGAAAAAAGTTGTTCCACTGTGTTGACATCATTTACAAAAAGGGAGACAACAGTTCCAGGCTCCTTTTGAACAAAATAGGAAGCGGGAAGTCGACTCATCTTCTGGCTCATTTTGCTGCGAAGCTGGTGTGTGACTTTTTGCCCAAATATCGTAATCATACTTTCCTTTGCCGTATTGAATAGGCCGGAGAGGGCAATGGAGAGAAAATAGAGTAAAACGATACCAAAGGATATTTCTGCCTGAGCGGTCAAAGCATTGATTATTTTTTCCAAAACCAATGGAGGCAAAATGGCAAGAACCAAAGAGCCAACGATAGTGAGAAACAGAAAAAAGCTAAGTTTTCGATTTTTTTCCACGGCATCTCTTGTGATGGAAAGGATAGAAGTGCTATTTTTCATGTTTCTTGTCCTCCTTTTGCTGTGTATGATAAAGCGAGCGATAAGTTTCATTGGTCTCCATTAGTGTTTTGTGGGTAGATATCTGAACTTTTCCCTGTTCTATCCACAAAACCTGTTCCATCTTTGGAAACAGTTCCAAACGATGGGAAATAAATAAAACAATGGAAGAAGGGGCATATTGACGGATATTGGCATAAATCTGCTGCTCCGTATCCATGTCGATGGCAGCAAAGGGATCATCCAGAATTAGTAAGGGACGCTTGTGGTAAAGGGTTCTGGCAAGGGCAATTCTTGCCTGCTGTCCGCCAGATAGACGAATTCCCCCATTGCCAATCCGTGTCTTTGTTCCCTCTGGGAAGGAGGAAACTTCCTGATCCATACAGACTGTCTTTAAAACCGGAAGAATATCGCCGGATTTTCCGAGGCAGATATTTTCCTCTATGGTGCCACTAAAAAGTTCCAGTTGGTGCCCCAGATAGCCAACGCAGGTTTCAAATCCATCCCCCGCATTGGAAAAGAAATAATCTCCCAAAGAAATTTTTCCTTGATAGGAAAGTTCCCCGGTAAACAGTCGTCCCAGAGTAGACTTTCCACAGGCTACTTTTCCTGTAATGCCAATCCACTGTCCAGAATAGGCGGAAAAAGAAAAGGGGGAAAAGAGAGGAGCATGTCCTTCGTAGGCAAAGGAAAGATCCGTTAATTGAAGGGGACTCGCAGCAGAAATGTTCGATTGTATTTTTGATGGAAGAGGCATTAAATAAGGCTGAATTCGCTTCCAGGATACTTTGGCTTTTTGAACAGCATTAAAAAGTTTGGCACCTTTGGAGGCTTTGAGGGCGAGTTTTTGATAACAGGAAAAAAAGGTGGTAAAAGCGGCAATATCCCATGGAGACCAACCTTTGCCCAGTACATTTTTTCCTCCGAACCAGAGAATGACAATGGAACCGGCCATGGAAATGACTTGATAGGTAGGCTGCAGTGCATTTTCTAAAATATTTGCTCGGATTGCTTTTCTTTCATAGTCAGAAAGATAGGTCTCATAGGCAATATTTTGGTTGGTTTCCTGTCCATAAACACGGTAAGTAAGAGCGTTGGTAACCCGGTGAAGGGTAAAATGATTGAGCGCTTCATTGCTTTCCAAAGCAGCTACCACATTTTTCGTAACAATACCCTTCAGTTTCTCTGCAATCCAGTAGGCAATGGGTGGAAAGAGCAGGGATAGAAGAGTAAGCCGCCAATCATAGGAGAGCAGCATAGCAAGATAGGCAACCATTACAACGCCCGTATCAAACACCTCTGTGGTAAATTTACGCATTCCCTCCACACAGGCATCTCCATCGGAAATAATCTTTGTCATCATGGAACCGGAATTTTCTGTAGTCGTTTCTTGCTGAAACAGTAAGGTGTGAAAAAGATTCATTTTTATATTTTTACTGATATTGTTGGCGAATTTTCGCACGTAAAGTCGCTTGAAATAGCGCATGAGCTGAACAAAACCAATGGTTAGCACGTAGCAAAGTACTAAAAGGAGCATGTGGAAGGCAGTACGAGTTCCCTTTGCAATGTCCCAGAGGTATTGCACCATCTGTCCCTCGAACCAGGGGCCGGCCACCATGCCAAGGTTGTAGAGGATTCCGGTCAGGGTGATGACCAGCAAAATCCCTTTCTCCTTCCAAAAATAAAAGGAAATTTGATTTCTTTTTCTTACTTTATTGTTCTTCATCTTCCAATGTTCCCTCCTTTTGGGAAAGACGCTCCATCACATGGGGAAAACCGCTTCGGCTTTCCTTTTTGGAACGAAGGTAAAGTTTGTTCAGAGTCTCTAAGAAAGCATTTTTTTCTTCCTCCTCCAATATTTCAAAAAGCCAATCATAAAAAACTGTTTCCACAAAAGCCTTGGAAGTTTTTAACTCCTCTGCCTGTGGGGTAGGGAAAAGAAGCTGACTTCTCTTGTCAGCTGGATTTTCTTTGCGGGTGAGATAGCCCTTTTGTGCCAGATTGGCTGTGCGTCTTGCCACAGCACCCTTATCCATACGAAGTTCCTGACTAATCTCTTTTTGGGAAAGCCCTGGATGATGGCGAAGCAGGTGAATAAGATCCACTTCTCCAGAGCCAATGCCCTCGTCTTTCATGGTGCGAATCACCAATTTATTTAATTCACGTGCAATCTTTGTGATTTTTCGATTAGAATCCTGCATAACAAAATACCTTCCTTGTAAGAAAATAAGCAGACAATCTGAGAAGCAGAGAAGGCCTGCGCTCTATAATAAAAATAGTTGTAGCATCAACTAAAATAGATGATACTACAACTAAATAAAGGTGTCAATTTGTTATATACATATCGAATCCTTTTGAAATTTGAAAACCTGTTATTTGTGGAGAAGGGAACCTTGGAAAACCTATGGGCATATATTATGTTAAAAGGCGTATCCGGGGTGTTTCATGCAGTCTTTTCTAAAACCCTTGTGTGCGGAGGAAGAAGCCTGTTATTTGAGAAGGTGGAAAAATGGAGATTTGGAGGCACGAAATAAGCTGGTGGAACACAATCTGCGACTGGTTGCCCATATAGTAAAAAAGTACAACAATTTGGAGCGGGATACGGAGGATTTGATTTCCATTGGGACCATTGGGCTGATTAAGGCAATCAACACTTATGATGCATCCAAAGGAAATAGACTAGTTACCTATGCATCCAGGTGCATTGAGAATGCTATCCTCTCACTGATGCGTTTATGGTTCCCAATCAACCTCCCCAGAGCAA
>CAYLUV010000054.1:0-13178 GCA_964386955.1 uncultured Lachnospiraceae bacterium | reverse complement strand
GGCATAATACCAAGCTGGTCTCCATCTGGTCCAATAAGACGAACCTCTCTGTCTCGGATCTGTTCGTTAATCATTAAATCGCTAATAGTAGTGCACCTCCATCATATAATTCATAAACCTCTGTTGCAAACAGTCGCAGCGCCGTGTACTCCACAAAACGTAAAATCGGTGGACAGTTACTAGCTATCCACCGACATAAATGTTGCAGTCTATCTCCTAACAAAACCTAAGTTTGTTAAAATCTAAGTCTTACTTCAATTATGAACCCGAGTCGCCTATCTGCGCTAAGGTGAGAGTGGATACTCTGCTTTCCTGTTTTCTTTAGTTTCACAACCTTTGATATAATATCATGCTGCAAAATCATTGTCAACCACTTTTTTGATTTTTTTCTGGAACTTGCATGGTTGCATTTATTAATCCAAATGCAGCATAGGGATACCTTTCCAACATTCCTACTTTCCTTCAATCAGTTCCGAATCCATCGTGATCATCCCTTGTCCAATCTTCACCCGCAAAATGCGCATCACGGATTCTTCAATTCGACTTTCCTCTATCTTTTCGTCCTTTACGGCAGCCAGTACAGCCTCGTAGGCTTCTTGTCCCTCTGCGCCCGGATAAAATAGCATATCTGCACCTGCTTGCACCGCCTTCACAGCGGCATCAGAGACGGAATAGACATCTGTAATAGCTTTCTTATTCATGGAATCTGTAACAATAATAGAGTCATATTGCAATTCTTTTCTGAGAATTTCTGTCGTCATTAGCTTAGAAAGAGATGCGGGTGTCTGACTTTCTGTAATCAAACTGAAGGAGGCATGTCCCACGGTAATCAAGTCAACCTTTTCTTTCATGGCTCCTTGAAACACTTGAAATTCCTTTTTTCTTAGTTCGCTGATGGTTTCTTCAATATCCAAAGATCCTTTTCTGGTATCTCCTTCCTTGGAAATCCCTTCTGGAAAAGGAAACAGCATCGTGGAAACTCCTTCCTTCTGGGTACCCCGAATAAATGCACGTACCCATCTCGTCTGTTCTTCATAGGAAATCTCTTTCTCTTCCTTAGCCTCTACACTTTCTCCTATTCCGGATAAAAAGTTCACATGGAAGCCCAGTTCCTTCATATAGGAAGCAACCATAGAAGCCCCCTTTTCCACCTCTGTCTCCCGACTGGAACTAAGAAGCTTCGTGATCTCTTCTTTGTCTTTTATCTTCATACCAGACACCGTAGAAATCTTAGAATCTTTCGTTCCTCGTTCTTCTGTGCCCATCAACATCGGAATCTTTCCATGACTTTGCAGATCTTTGATCAGTTTTTCTGTCTGCGTTCCACTCTTCATATTTTTAGAATAGAGGAAAATGCCTCCCGGCTGATATTTTTCCAGCACTTCCCCCATGGATTTCGAAAGCTTCTTGGTTTTTTTCGTTTTTCCATCGGTGCGAAGACTATCCATGCCAAAGAAGAACATCTGTCCCACTTTCTCTTCCAATGTCATATTGGAAAGGATATCTCGACTCATTCCATCTACAGTCACAGAATCTGGTTTCTTTTCCCCCGGCTCTATTTCCACTGAGGTAGTAGATTCTTCCACTATAGTAGTAGCTTCCACTGTGGCAGTGGTCTCTGTTTCTTCTCGCTTCACAGAGGCATTGGTATTCTCCTTGCCCTTTTTCTCACATCCTACCGTAAAAAGAACTGCGAGAAGAAGGCCAAGAATCATCATTATTTTTCTTTTTTTCATTTTCTTATTCCAAGGATTCCCTCTACCACAGCCTGCATATCCTCTGTCTCACATACTGTATTATGAAGCACCGGTGCTGTTCGAATCTCTTGAATAGCCTGTGGAATCTTCACACCAGACAAACGATTGAGTTCATCCACCAGTTCGAAATCTGACTTGCTGTCATAAGCAGGATCAATGGCATTCATAACACTTCTTGTAAATTTGTAAGGACTTGCTGTAGATGCAATCAGAGTAGGAGTCACATCCTTTGTCTCCTCCTTATACTGCTTGTACACCTTAGCCGCAACGGCTGTATGAGTATCCATAATATATCCGGTTTTATCGTATACTTCTTTGATTATTTCTGCCGTCTCTTCCTCTGTAGCATAACCGCCCCAAAAATCAGCAAGACCTGCTTTCATTTCTTCTGTAATCTGATAGCTTCCTTTTTCAGAAAGTGCCTGCATCAATTCCAGATTCTTTGCTGCATTTTCCCCTGTCAATTTGTAAATCAATCGCTCTAAGTTAGAGGAAATCAAAATATCCATGGACGGAGACGTCGTCACCACAAAATCTCTATTCTTGTCATAACATCCACTCTGGAAGAAATCGAAAAGTACCTTATTCTCATTGGATGCACAGATCAATTTTCCAATTGGAATACCCATCTGTTTTGCATAGTATGCAGCCAAAATATTACCAAAGTTACCGGTTGGAACCACCACATTCATCGGCTCTCCACAGGAAACTTCGCCATTCTTCACCAGCACACCGTAGGAATATACATAGTAGACAATCTGTGGCACCAGACGTCCAATGTTGATGGAATTAGCAGAAGAGAACTGGTATCCTGCTTCCCCTAATATTTCACCAAATGCCTCATCGGAGAACATCTTCTTCACTCCGGTCTGGGCATCGTCAAAGTTTCCTTTAATACCCACTACATAAGTGTTTTCTCCTTTTTGGGTTACCATCTGTTTCTCCTGAATTGGACTTACCCCATTCTTTGGATAGAACACAATAATCTTAGTACCTGGTACATCAGCAAATCCCGCCAATGCTGCTTTTCCTGTATCGCCGGAAGTTGCAGTCAAAATAACAATCTCATTTTTTACCTGATTTTTCTTGGCAGATGTGGTAAGCAGGTAAGGTAAAATAGAAAGTGCCATATCCTTAAATGCAATAGTTGCTCCGTGGAACAATTCCAAATAGTTTGCCCCATCCTTCTTTACAATCGGTGCAATCTCTTTGCAGTCAAATTTCTCATCGTAAGCATGTGTAATACAATATTTTAATTCTTCTTCTGTAAAATCTGTCAGAAAAAGTTTCATCACTTCGTAGGCAGTTTCTTGATAAGACATACCGGAAAGGTTCTCCAAAGGCATTGCAAGTGCCGGAATCTTAGATGGTACAAATAAACCACTCTTCTTTGCAAGGCCCCGCAAAATTGCCTGTGATGCTGTCGCTGTCTCGTTGTCATTTCTTGTACTTTTGTAAATTAAGTCCATATCCTGTTCCCCTCGCCTTTTCTCTTTATCTCGTTAACGTGTTAAAAACCTCGATATGCATGAGATTATAGCATACATTTATGGGGCGGACAAGAGTTTATCTATAAAATTCATGGCCTTGATATTTAAACAGCCAGGTAAGCTCCTGGTCAAACCAAGCCACACTGCTTTGGTCTGACATACTCCGCTCCATAAAATACAAGGCTCCTTCGGAGTAATCTTCTCCTAAAAGAGCCCTGTCCACACTTTCTTTTGTTTCATCCGTCACAGTCACCTGGTAATATCTTCCATCTGCAATGGGCGAAAATTGTACTACCCCCGCCACTCGCTGGAATACTACCCCCTCCACCGTATCGGGAAATTCTTCATTCCTCATGCGGTTTAGCACCACATTGGCCACTAAAATCTTACTTTTGATATCCTTTCCTGTGGCTTCTGCCTCCACGATCCTCGTAAGAATTCCATATTCCCTCTCACTGAGAAAATACTGCGGACTGATAGCCATAGCCGAAACCAAGATTCCATCTTCATTGGCCATTCGAATGGTTCGCTTGGTCTCCTGACTTTCCTGCTGTTCTTTGCTTGTCCAACTGGCAGTTTCTCTGGCTGGCTCCATGGAAATCTCAGAGGCTGCCACATATATCACACTGGCACAAAGCAGTCCAGCGATTGCCAGGATACCGATGGTTTCTTTCCAATTTTTTATCATTTACATCACCTCATCATACGTTATTATATGAGGTGATTTGGTTTTTTATTCCTAATTATGAAGACTTTTTCTCTTTTTGAGATTTATTCTTCTTCATATTCCCTATTCGTGTCGGTTTTATCCTTCTTCCTGTCCCCTATTCATGTCGCAGGGCATCGATTGGATTTAAGTTAGCCGCCTTAATGGAAGGCACAAGACCAAAGATGATACCGATCAGCATAGAGAACAACACGGAGATGATAATAGCTGGAACACTGATGGCCACCGGTGTCTCCGACATAGCCGATATCACTTCCGCCATAGCAATACCTGCAATCACACCTACAACACCACCCATACTGGTGATTACCACTGCCTCGGTCAGGAACTGATAGAGAATCGTCTCATTTCTGGCTCCAATGGCCTTTTTCAAACCAATCTCGCTGGTACGCTCTGTTACTGATACCAACATAATGTTCATAACGCCGATACCACCTACCAAAAGAGAAATGCTAGCAATCCAAATTAACTGACTGTTGGTGGATTTGCTTAAATCCTGAATCTCCTGTGCACGATCCAAAGAATCGGATGCCTTGTACTTAATATCGGTATCTTCTTTTTGCACTGTGCCATTCAGAATCTTTGCCACCGCAGTACCCACTTCATTCATGTCATCGGTGCTGGCAGCCTTCGCCACCACATTCTGAGGCTCATCGAAGCGATAAATGATTGGCCAGGAAGCATTTGTTACAAAGATTCCTCCCGTAGATTCTGTCATATAATTGTAATAATCATCTACAGAGTTGATTACTAGTTCAGAATTGCCTCCCAGTTCTACAAGACCAATAACAGTAAATGGTTCCCCTTTAACCTCAATGGTCTTTCCTACTGGATTTTTCCCCTGAAAAAGACTTCTTGCAGTATCAGACTCAATCACTGCCACTTTTCTAAAATCATAGAAATCCTTTTCCACAAAAAGTCTGCCACTTTTTAATTCATATCCACAAGTACTAAAATAGTTGTTGTCCACACCGTAAATCTTACCAGAAGTCATACTCTGATTCTGGTAATAGATGCCGTCATAGACATCTCTGTATGTATAAAAAGCTGCATCCTCCACTTTGTCAACGGCTAGGATTTCCTCCCGTACAGATTCATCAAGCACTGAAAATCCTTCGGGAACTCCCATATATTCCATATCATAGTTCATGCCATCCTGTGTCAGTGTCACTTCCACGGTATTATTTCCAGCACCAATGAGATTCTTCTTGATCTGCTCATTGGTACCCTTAATGGTAGATACAATGGAAATGATGGAGGCAATACCTATAATAATTCCCAGCATAGTCAGAAAGGTTCTCATCTTATGAGAAAAAACTCCCTGAAATGCCTGACGTACATTTTCTAACATAAATATAACCTCCTAATACACGATGTCCGCATCTTCTTCCGATACTTCCGTTCGCGCCCCTTCTTTCACTGTTGTTCCGTATGGAAATGCAATGCTGTCTTCCATGGTAATGCCGGATTTTACTTCAATCACACTGTTATATAAAGTCTGTCCTGTCACAACAATCTGTTTTTTCAGACGGCCATCTTCGCCCCGCATATATACATAACTCTGATTTCCTTCTGTTCGTACATAAGCAAGAGGGAGATATAAGCTACCGCCCTCTGCCGTTGCTGCACTTCCCTGATTTAAAGTAATGGACACACTCTCTCCATTCTCGATGCCTTCTGTATTTCCCTCAATCACTGCTGTGTAAGGGTAGTAGGAAATGTTCGGATTGCTGGAATATACGCCGTAGTAACTGGCATTGGTAACCGGATAAGCAGAAATTTCCGTAATCTTCGCCGTAAATACATTTCCTGTATCCCAGGATGTAGCAGTAAGCGAAGAACCTTTTTGCAGTGTAGTGTAGGCATATTCATCCACAACTCCCTGCACATACATCTCATCGGCACTGACAATGACAACCACCGGACTTCCATCCTCTGCTGCGGTCTCTGGATCATTGACGGTCTTTACCACGCCCGTTACCGCCGCTGTGATGGTACCGTCATCCACCTCTTTTTTCATCTTGTCGTATTCCAACTGATCTTCTTTTAACCGAATTTTAAGATCCGCAATCTCGCTTTCCTTGGATGTGATCATCTCATTAATCTCCGCCTTTGTGTAGGACGGAGTATCGTCTGTTGAAATATCCGTACTGCTCTCTGTATTCTTCGTCGCAGATGTCGTTTTATCTGATTTGGAAGTTGTTCCAGAGGTTGGATTATTGTCCACTGGCACCTCTGTTTTGCCCTCTGTCCCTGTGGTGGTATCAGTTGGTTTGCTGGTGGTCGTAGCAGAACTTGTATCGACTGTCGTTGTTTCCTGCGGCTTTTCCGTCGTTGTCGCTTCTGGCGCTGTCGTTGTGGTTTCCGCTGGCTGTACCGTAGTGGTGGTCTCGGAAATCGTCGTAGCCTCCGCTCCCAATGTTGTTCCTTCCTGACTGCGAAGGGAAATAGACGCAAGAAGTGCGGTCTTGCTTCCTACACTTCCATAGGAATCCGTAACACCGCTTACAATCCCTTTTTTCAGGTTTGCCAGTTCTTTTTCCGCTCTCTTGATAGAGTATTCCTGTTCTTTTAAATCATACTCCTTCAATTCCAGCTCCAGACGCTCTACCGCCATGGTGTAACTTAAAATCTTATCCCCAATCTTTACCTGCTGACCTTCCTTTACATAGATTTTGTCAATCTCTTTATCAGAATCCGGTACGATAGACTGGCTTAGACTGCTTTTTACTGTGCCGCTGCTTCCCTCCTGGTCCACTGCCCAGTCAGAATTTAACATCTCCACCGGCACTACCTTCACCACATTATTTTTATTCTTAAAATGCTTCCATCCATATAGTCCGCCTGCAATGGCTAAAATAGCCACTGTGATACAGGCGAACAATATCTTTTTATTCTTCATTCAAATGTTCCCCCTGTATTTTTTCTTTTACAATCTCCCCATCAAAAATGTACAAAATACGCTTTGCACACTCTGCAATCTCCTCATTGTGGGTAATCATAATAATGGTTACCCCTTCCTCATTCAGTTGACGAAACAGTTCCATCACCGCCTCGCCTGATTTAGAATCCAACGCTCCCGTAGGCTCGTCCGCCAATATAATCTTTGGATTATTTACCAGCGCTCTGGCAATGGCAACTCTTTGCTTCTGACCACCGGAAAGCTGATTTGGCATAAAGTTTACTCGGTCCTCCAAGCCAACCCTTGCCAGGGCCTTCGCCGCAATCTCTTTTCTCTCCTTCTGAGAAACTCCCGCATAGGAAAGAGGCAATGCCACATTATCAAGTGCAGTCATCTTTGGAAGCAAATGAAAGTTCTGAAATACAAATCCAATACTATTTAAGCGCACATCGGACAGTTCCTTATCCTTATATTGAGAGACATCCTCCCCTTTCAGATAATATTCTCCGGAAGTAGGACGATCCAGACAACCAATCAGATTCATCATGGTAGTTTTTCCAGATCCAGATGGTCCCATAATGGCCAGATATTCCCCTTCCTCTACAGCAAGGTTGATATCCTTTAATACCGGCACACGAAATTCTCCCTGAAAATAGTCTTTATAAATGCTCTTTAACTCAAGAATCATAAGAGCACCTCCTCCCCATTTTCCAAAGAACCTACGGTGCCATCTTCATTGAGCACATCTTCCATGTCTCCACTGTCTTCTGTATCAAATTCCTGGAATACTTCTCCGTCTTCTCCGTCGATCATATCTGTATCCTGATCTATGTAATCATCGTCTTCGCCCATATCGTCATCCATGTATTCTTCGCCATCTTCTTCCTCGTCAGGCATAGCTTCCTCGATGTCTTTTGTGGTCTTCATGCCGGATTTCAAATCCTCCTCAGGGAATGCAATATAGTCTTCCTCTGTTAAGCCATCCAGGATTTCATATTTATCCAGCATCTCGTCATAGCTTCCCAGAGTTACCTTTCTCTTCTCCAAACGTCCAAAGCTTCCCTCTGCCCACACATAGCCTTCCGTCTGTGTCGCATCTGTATCCTCTGTAGATTCCTCTACAGAATTGTCTTCCTGCACGATATAATAGGAATCCAGCCAGATTCCTTCCTTCTTCTCATCCTGTCCTTCGTCTGTCTCCACATACACATGCTGTCCCAGAATCAGTCCATCACTGTTATCCAGTTCCACATAGAAATTGTATTTCGAAGATGTGGTGGTGTCATCACTGCCTGATCCGTCATAATATTCATTGGCTGAGGCACTTGCCGGATTGGAGGTATCCTTTGTGGTAATGGTTCCTGTCCAGCTAACATTATCATCCACACGAGAACGAATGATTACTGCCTTGCCGTCTTCAATGGTCCACTGATTCTGTTCATTGACTGAGGCCTTAATACGGTAATCTCCCGTTGCCAAAATGGACATAAAAATACTGTCATCTCCATCGGTGTAGTCTTCCATATCCGTTCCATTGGAAAGTACAGACTGATTGATCTTCTGTACTACACCAGCCATCTCACTTTTTACCACAGAGTTCTTTGCGGCCTTTTCCAAAGATTCAATCTTTGTCTTCTGACTCTTAATCTCGTATTCGGTCTTTTTGTTTGCCGCTTTCTGACTCTGAATCTGAATGGTGTATTCAATCTGATCGCTGGAAGAAACCTGTTTCTTCTCATTTTCCAGATTCTTAATCTCCGCCTCACCGGCTTTGATCTCATTTTCCATTCGTTCCAGTTCTAATTTTGCCTGGGCAAGATTCAACTGCGCTTCTTCGTTGTCATAGGCGAAAAGCTTGTCTCCCACTTTAACAGTGTCGCCCTCTTCCACATAGACTTCTTTTACGGTCTTATCTGCATTCTGTGTAATATTCCACACATCCTGAGATTCTACCACACCTGCATAACGGTTCTGTCCACCATTTCCGCTGCCAAGATTTATAATATCCGCAACCTTTTGCACGTAGGCCTTTCTGCTGCTGCCACCACCAGAAGTTGCAAAATATACGCCGCATCCAATCACTGCCGCAAGCGCCACTGCACCACCAATAAGCCATTTTTTATTTTTTTTGAAGCCGTTCCATTTTTTTAATTTCATATGAACCCCCATTTATTATCTTATCTCTTTCTTATAAACAGATTTCACCGTCAAATACCACGGTAGCCGGACCTGTCATATAAACTTTGTTTTCTTCTCTGTCCCAGCGAATCTTTAAGTCTCCGCCTAAGAGATGGATTGTAATCTCCTCATCCATGTGTCCACACAATACAGCCGCCACAGCAGAAGCACAAGCTCCCGTTCCGCAAGCCATGGTTTCTCCTGAACCACGCTCCCACACACGCATGTTAGCCGTTTTGCGGTCCAACACCTCAATAAACTCTGTATTCACACGCTTTGGAAATCTCTCATGATTCTCAAACTGTGGTCCAATCTCCTCCAATGGAAAATCCTTTACAGGCTCGTCAATAAATACGATACAGTGTGGATTCCCCATAGATACACAAGTCATAGCCCACTCTTTTCCTGCCACAAGGATATTCTCGTTGATCACTCTTTCGTTATCAGAAACCACAGGAACCTTTTCCGCCGTCAATTCCGGTGCTCCCATATCCACCGTAACCATGGCTACCTTTCCATCTTCAATCTGAAAATCCAGATATTTGATTCCCGCCAGTGTCTCCACAGATACATGTTCTTTCTCTGTCAGTCCATAATCGTATACATATTTTCCCACACAGCGAATGCCATTTCCGCACATCTCCGCCTGAGAACCGTCTGCATTATACATATCCATTCGAAAATCTGCTTTTTCCGATGGTTTAATCAAAATTAAGCCGTCCGAACCGATTCCAAAATGTCTGTCACTTACTTTTCTGGAAACCTCCGCAGGATTTTCCACCACTTCCTGAAAACAATTTACATATACATAATCATTTCCTAATCCATGCATCTTTGTGAATTTCATATCTCTTCTCTCTCCTTCTTTGAAAAAATACAACCGCAATAGTCCTGTCGATACAGATTATACTGTGCAGACAGTTCTATGGAACGCTTGTACCCATTTTTCTTTTTAAAATCGGAAGGCAGTGCCTTCACCCCATACTGTTCTCCAAATTCCTCCGCCAATTCATTGAGCCACTGTGCGTTCTTGTGGGGACTGATGGAAAGGGTGGAAGTAAAATAGTCATAGTTTCCTTCTGCTGCCTTTCTCGCTGTCTCTGAAAGCCGCATCCGATAACAATCATAACACCTTCTGCCGCCTTCTTTCTCCCCAGGCCAATTGGCCGCCATGGAAAAAAATCCCTTTGGATCATATTCCCCCTCCAACACATCCACGTTGGAAAGTCCCATCTCCTGAATCAGTCGCTTTACCTCAGCAATTCGCTTCTCATACTCTGTTTTTTCCGTGATATTCGGGTTATAATAAAAAACAGTAATGTCAAAATAAGGTGACAGATACTCAAGAACATAGCTGCTGCAAGGTGCACAGCAGCTATGTAAAAAAAGTCTCGGTTTTGGATCACTAGAATTTAAATTTTGTAGAATTTGATCTAACTCTTTTTGATAATTCCGTTTCATCTTCCTGTCTTAACCCTCTGTCTCAATCTCTACTTCACTATCTTCCAAATCTTCTGTTTCTAATTCCACAGAAGTATCCTCTTCATAATACTCTTCCGCTTCTTCAAATGCAATATCCGCAGTGAAGTCAATTTTACTCCAAATACTGTCATTGGTTGTCACATCATATCCATCCATCAGTTTCTCAATGTTCTCCTCAAACAATGCACTGACTGCATCCTCCTGGGCAGACTCAATGGCCGCTTCCGTCTGCTCTTCATTGTTCAAAGAGGTCATCTGAATAATATAATATCCATCTAAACCTTCCACTACTTTACTGTATTCTCCCTCTTTTAAGGCGAAGGCAGCTTTTTCGAAGGCTTCATCGTAGTAATCGTCCTGATCTTCCTCCGCAGTTTTGCCCATTACCCACATACATTCTTCTGGATCCATGCCGTTGGCCTCTGCCACCTGCTCCATGGTCTTTCCATCCTGCAAAAGCTTATACGCTGCATCGGCTTTCTTCTTTACCTCTACCTTCTTATCTGCATCAAATTCCTCTGCCTCACCGTCGTCGTTGTATTCCACCGTCTCAAAAGTAAGAACGAAAAGATCAGACTGTCGAAGTGCTTCCTCATCAATGGTAATATCTGCATCCGCTGCCAGGGAAGTCTCATATTTTTCGTAGATAGCATAATCTCTTTCATATTCTGCCAGCGTATCCACTGTAATTCCAGTCAACTCTTTCGTCTCTGCTGTAATAGTTTCAAAATTGGCTTCTGCATTTTCCTGGCAAATATCCTTCTCCTCATCACTTAAAGTGATTCCTGCCTTTTCTGCCTCCAGCGCCACAATCTTTCGCATCTTCAAATCATTGGCCAATTCTTCCTTGAAATATTCTGCATTTGTGTTGCCGTCCTCGTCTGTCTCCTCCCAAAATTCTGTGCCAAAAAAGGATTCATAGACATCTTTCATATAAAGCGCGTCCACCCAGGCATATTCTGCGGAAACTTCCGCCACTGTCTTGTTGTCCTTAGAAATCGTAAATGCTGTATCACCAGACGCCCCGCTCTTGCTTCCACAACCTGTCAAAAGCATAGTTGCGGCCAACACTACCGCTGCAATTCTTTTCTTCATATTCTATACTCGGGATAAAATCCCTCTCCTTTCGTAAATCAATGTATAAGATAAATTCATTCTATCATATATTTTCTTTCATTTGTTTTAAAATTTTATGAACTTTTCTTTTTCATCACTTCGGTCATTTTTTTCTAGTATAACTCAGCAATTCTGGACACTCCCACATATATTTCCGAAATCTTATACCAGGTTGGATAATCCACCACTCCCGTCTCTGGAAGGCCAAATACATTTTGAAATCTTCGCACCGCGTCCTGCGTAGCCTCTCCGTATACACCATCTGCATTTACCGCCGGAATATACGGATAATCCTGTGAAATTCTCGTAAGCTGTTGCTGAAGCTGCCGCACCTTCGGTCCAGAGGAACCAATGGATAAATCACTACCTGGCCAGGAAGCCGGAATACCAGATATTTCATCCGCCACATTGATATACATGGAATCTCCATAAAAATACCGCAAAATCTCAATCGGCGTATACCCTTGATCCCCCAGGCTCTTGCTCTCCCACTGCCGCATCCACTGAGGACAGCTTACCCTCCTGCCATCACAGTACTGGGTCAGAATTGGCTGAATCACATTGGGGCGAGATAAATAATTGGCAAAAAGATCATCCACCACCTCATCGATGGTATCAAAGGTATTTTTGCCTCGAATCCATTTGTGGTCAAAGGCTGTGGATGAGGTAATGGTATAGTCAAAGCCCCTATTTCGGTACCATTCTGTGTAAACGCGATTTAAGGTAAAGGACATAATCGCCAAAATATTGGCTTCCAGCGTAGCTCTTGGCCAAGTAGCATAGATTTCACAGGAAGCTACATTTTTGATGTAATCTTTATAACGCTCATAGTAATTTTCTGCACCTGTATCGATGATTGGGCCATCATGTACAATAATATATTCCGGCACCACCACCCGGGATAGAACGATTTCTCCCGTTCCTGTCACTGGCTTCGTCTCTGATTCCGCAATTTTAGGGGGATAATCTCCATATAACGTGTGTGGGCCAATCACAATGGCTCCCTCTGGATTTGGTTCTGTCACGAGACTTCGCATCTCTATATTAGACAGCGCCTTTACCCCAGACATAACCTCCACCCCAGAAAGGGTTACCGGCTCATATCCCTCCCCTCGCACTGTCAAATTATACTCCGCATAGGGCTGCGCCTGCCCAAATTCCATGCTGTACTCCAAGGGCGGTGCTTCCAAGGTCACCGTCTCCGTCTGTCCGCTGGAATCTGTTCGCAGTTCCTCAATGGTTCGCTCCGGTTCCCCTGTAAAGGAAATGCTCACCGTCACATTTTCAATAGGAATCTTCGTTCCCCGCTGTACTGCTGATATTTTCAACTCTCCCGTATCTGGGGACTGCATGGTTTTTAACATGATATACCTTCCTACATTGCAGTTCATCAGTTTAGTATATGTGATAGATAAAAAAATGACACAGAATAACTTCCGCCATTCTGTGCCTCCATTTTTTATTTTCTTCTATACTTATTAAAATAGTACTCAATGCTGAAGAAGGTCTGTTCTTCGCCCTCCTCA
>CAYLUV010000053.1:0-13182 GCA_964386955.1 uncultured Lachnospiraceae bacterium | reverse complement strand
TCCAAGGTTAAATTCGCTGACTTTTCCGTCTCGTTTTACTACCTGATACATGCCCGATCTCTCCTTCTATGTTCTATCGTCTATCCTTGATCAAAAGTTCCGCACAGAAGCTGTGATTCCCTTTCTCTCAGCTAATTCTTTCCAATATAGCAATTCTTCTTCCGAAAAAGATGTCATTTCTTTTGTTCCTGCCCCCAGTAGGTTGCCGCTGTCCCTAAAGTTTTGCAAATACCAGATTTTGGCTCCCGCTATCCATTCACAGATTCTTATCACATCTTCTGTCTCATGGATTCCCTTCACCAACGTGGTGCGAAACTCATAGTCCATCTTCCCAGAAAGCAGATAGGAAATACTCTCCTTTACTGCCTCCATAGGTGGTGTCGCAATTCCCACTGCTTTTTCGTAGCATTCTGGTGCCTGTTTTACATCCATAGCCACATAATCCACCATTCCCTCCTCACAGGCCTTTTTTAAAAGCTGTGGGGAAGTTCCATTGGTATCTAATTTTATCTGATATCCCATGGATTTTATTTGTTTCAAAAAGGGGAGAATTCCTTCTTGCAACAGTGGTTCCCCACCGGTAACACAAACTCCATCTAAGATGCGGGTTCGTTTTTCTAAATAGGCGAAAAATTCTTCCTCTGGGATTCCCGGTTCTCTAGAGTTTGGAAGAACCAAACCTCTATTGTGACAATAGGGGCATCGAAAATTACACCCTGGCAAAAACACCGTACATGCTGTTTTTCCCGGATAATCCAGAAGTGTTAGCTTTTGTAAGCCGCCAATTTTCATCTTCCGATCCGCCTATTCTTCTATAATCAGCATGGCATCCCCGAAGGAGAAGAAACGGTATCGCTCCTTCACAGCCTCCTCATATGCCGCCAATACATGATCTCTTCCCGCCAATGCGGATACTAACATCAATAATGTAGATTCCGGCAGATGGAAATTGGTGATAAGTCCATCAATCACCTTAAACTGATATCCCGGATAGATAAAAATCTCCGTCCAGCCGCTCTTTGCTGTGAGATATCCATTCTCATCTGCAGCAGATTCCAGTGTTCTAGTACTGGTAGTACCAACAGAAATCACACGACCTCCATTTTTCTTTGTCTCGTTAATTAAATCTGCCGCATCCTGCTCGATACAGTAAAATTCTGAGTGCATATGGTGTTCCAATACATTTTCCACCTTCACCGGACGGAAGGTACCCAGTCCCACATGCAAGGTTACATGGGCAATCTTTACACCCATCTCCTGAATTTCCTCCAACAATTCCTTTGTAAAATGGAGTCCCGCTGTAGGTGCTGCCGCTGAACCTTCATGCTTTGCGTAAACCGTCTGATAACGATTCTTATCCTGCAGCTGATGTGTAATATATGGTGGCAGCGGCATCTGACCTAAGCGGTCCAGCACTTCCTCAAAAATGCCCTCATACTCAAACTGAATCAGACGGTTTCCCTCTTCCACCACTTCTTTCACTTCTGCCACTAATTCGCCATTGCCAAATACAATTCTTGCCCCTGGACGAGCTTTCTTTCCTGGTTTCACCAGAGTCTCCCAGGTATCATTTTCTTTTCTCTTTAACAAAAGTACCTCAATCTTTGCCCCTGTTCCCTCTTTTTCTCCAATCAATCTGGCTGGAATTACCTTTGTGTCATTGATAACAAGACAATCTCCCGGTTTTAAATATTCCTTAATCTCACGAAAATGTCTGTGTGTTCTCTCTCCTGTCTTTTTGTCCAATACCAAAAGTCTGGAGGAAGCACGATCCTCCAACGGATCTTGTGCAATCAGTTCTTCCGGCAGATCAAAGGTAAAATCTGTTACTTTCATATTTTCCATCGTCTTTCTATCTCCCATCTATCTGTGTCGTCGGCACATAGCCGCGCAAAGGAAAAGGACAGCTTACTTGCTGTCCAATACTTTCTTTAGTTCATCCATAAATGTCTCCACATCTTTAAATTCGCGATAAACCGATGCGAATCTTACATAAGCAACCTCCTCGAGATCCTTCAGCTTGTCCATCACAATCTCTCCGATCTGGCTGCTCTCCACCTCTTTCTGTTCCAAATTGAAAATCTCTGTCTCAATGGCATCAATAGTCTTCTCAATCTCTCCGATAGAAACAGGTCGCTTGTGGCAGGAACTCATAATGCCGGCTTCAATCTTACTCCGGTCATAAGGTTCCCTAGTCTTATCTTTCTTGATCACAGTAAGAGGAATGGTCTCCACCTTCTCAAATGTCGTAAATCGTTTCCCGCAACCATCGCACTGTCTTCTGCGGCGAATGGAATTATTCTCTTCCGCTGGTCTGGAATCGATTACTCTGGAATTTTCATAACCACAATATGGACATTTCATCGTCTTGGCTCTCCTTCTCTTATGTGTAGTCTCCACATTATTATAAGTACATTCATTTCAAATGGTCAAGTAGTTTTTCGCTTTGGCGGTCTTGTTTCAATGTCAACAATCACAATATCTTCCCCGATTCTCACGATTTGGTTCCAAAACACCACAATTTCTGGTCCTTTTCCAAAACATCCACAAAATTTTCCAGAACTTGGGATGAAAAGTCGGGTAATCTTTCCGCAAGAAAGATCGATATCCAAATCTGCAATATACCCCAGCCGCTTTCCATCTCTGCAATTGATAACTTCTTTTTCTTTCAATTCCCAAAAACGCATGTCTTCGTCCCAGTTCTTTTTTATATTGTATGTAAAAAAAGCCGGATTGGTGCGAAAGAAAGCATCTTGCGAAACATTTTTATGTAATAGAAAGCAACAACTTTCTATTTACATAAAAATAGCATGGATTGCAGTTACCACTGTATCCATGCTATCTTTTGTATTTATTTAGCCAATCTTAATTGCCTTTGTCGGACATTTTGCAGCACAAGCGCCACATCCAGTACATTTGCTCTGGTCAATGTGAGCAATGTTGTTTTCCACTGTGATGGCTTCGTTTTCACATACTCTTGTACATGCTTTACAGCCCATACATCCTACCGTACATGCTGCTTTTACGTCTTTACCAAAGTCTTTGGAATTACACTGTACTAAAACTTTCGCTTTGTAAGGAATCAATTCAATCAAAGATTTTGGACAGGTAGCCACACATTTTCCGCAGGCTACACATTTTTCTTTGTCAACCACTGCAATGCCGTTTACTACGTGGATTGCGTCAAAATCACATGCCTTTACGCAGCTTCCAAATCCCATACATCCATGGGAGCAAGCCTTTGGACCTGCACCAGGTGTGGACATGGCAGACACGCAGTCTTCAATGCCGTGGTAAGTATATTTTTCTTTTGCAGCTTCGCAGGTTCCGGCACATTTTACATATGCCACCTGTTTTTCTGTATCGCCCACTGCTACACCCATGATCTCACCGATCTTAGCTGCTGCAGCCGGACCGCCCACTGGACAAGCACCAACTGGCGCTTCGCCCTGAGCGATAGCCTTTGCAAGACCGTCACAACCAGGATAACCACAACCACCACAGTTGTTTCCTGGAAGACAAGCTCTTACAGCCACTTCTTTTTCATCTACTGGAACTTTAAATTTCTCTGAAGCGATGCCAAGGAGGAGTCCAACAACAAGTCCGGTTCCACCAACTACCGCTGCAGCGAGTAAAATTGCTGTTACGTTCATTTCTTTTCCCTCCTAAATAACACCTGAAAATCCAAAGAATGCGATTGCCATAAGACCGGAAGTAACCAGTACAATTGGCATACCCTGGAAAGATTCAGGAACATCGTTGTACTCCATCTGTTCACGGATACCAGCTAAGATACAGATTGCAATTGTAAAACCTACTGCTGTACCAAAACCGTTGATTACGCTGGTAAGGATATTGTAGCTCTTCTGTGCGTTTGTAAGGGCAACACCCAATACCGCACAGTTTGTTGTGATCAGTGGAAGATACACACCCAAAGACTCATAGAGTGCTGGCATGCTTTTCTTTAAAAACATCTCTACAAACTGTACCAATCCTGCAATTACCAGGATAAATACGATGGTCTGTAAATAAGTCAGATTCATTGGAATCAATAAAAACTGGTTCAGTAATGCTGTAACGAAGGAAGCAACCGTAATAACGAAGATTACCGCTGCACCCATGCCCCCTGCGGTTTCTACCTTCTTGGATACACCAAGGAAAGGACAAAGACCCATGAACTGGGATAAGATTACGTTATTTACAACAGCAGAACTGATAATAACAAGTAATAAATCTTTCATCATTTCCCCTCCTATTTGTCATCCACAGTTGTATCGAAGAATTTACCGCCGCATCCAGCTTTTCCACAAGATGCACAGTCGCCGCATCCGGAAGTTTCTTTTACTGGAATACCAGCTTTCTTCTTGTTGTTTTTGATCTTATTCTGGATTGCTGTTAAACAGGAAAGTACGAAGAACGCACCTGGAGCCAGAATGAAGATAGTTGCTGACTGATGGATTCCTGGAATTGCCATGCCAAATACAGTGCCGGCACCTAAGAATTCACGGAAAGCACCAAGGATTGTGAGAGCCATAGTAAATCCGAGACCCATACCTACACCGTCAAAAGCAGATTCGATCGGACCGTTCTGGGATGCATAGGATTCTGCACGTCCAAGGATAATACAGTTTACTACGATCAGAGGAATGTAAAGACCAAGACTATCATTTAAGGCTGGCACAAATCCCTGTAATAAGAACTGTACAATTGTTACCAGAGATGCAATAACTACAATGTATCCTGGAATACGAACTCTGTCCGGAATAATCTTGCGGAGCAGAGAAATAATCAAGTTAGAAAAAATCAAAACGGCTGTGGTGGCAAGACCCATACCTGCACCGTTCATAGCTGATGTTGTGGTAGCTAAGGTTGGACACATACCAAGCATCAGTACAAATGTAGGGTTTTCTTTAAATAAACCATTGAGAACACGTTCGCCTGCTTTGTTCATCCTAGTTACCTCCTTCCAATGCTTTTGCGTAGGAAAGGCAAGCATTCATCGCCTCTGTCACTGCTCTTGATGTGATAGTCGCACCGGAGATTGCATCAATCTGTTCGTCGGAAGTTGCTCCTGTCTTTGTCACTTCAAATGCATCTACTGTTTTTCCTACATACTGGTTTGCAAAGTCTTCATTTTTGGCATTCATACCAAGACCTGCTGTTTCATTAATCGTAAGTAAGGAGTATCCGTTGGATGTTCCCTCTTTGGTTACACCTACCATTAAAACGATGTCTCCGCCGTAACCGTTTGGTGTTGTTACCTGCATAACATATCCCAAATGATCCCCTGCTTTGGCATCATATACTTCATCGATGGTAACACCGTTGGTTGCTGCTGTCTCAGCGATGGCAGCATCCACGTCCATCTGTTCAAATTCTGTTGCATCTGCAAATACACCCTGCTGGGCTTCCACCTTCGCTTTTGCCTCCTGGGCTGCGATTGGTTCTTTTGTCACTTCATATACAACACCAAGGGCTGCACCGGCGATCAGAGTGATAATAAATAAAATAAGACAGTCTTTGATCATTGCTTTATTCATTATTTTTTCCCTCCTTTACCAAATGCAGTTGGCATTGTCCATCTTTCAATCAGTGGAACTAAGAGGTTAGAGAAGATGATAGCATAAGATACCCCTTCTGCACCTGGTCCAAAGATACGGAAAACGCCAGTGAGTACACCCAAAATCACACCGAAGATTACTTTGCCCTTCTTTGTGATAGGGGAAGTTACATAGTCTGTTGCCATAAAGAAGGCTCCAAGCATCAAACCACCGCCAAATACATGGCTTAAAATAAAGTTCATATCCAGTCCATGACCACCGAATAATGCTACAAATACAGCAAATGTTCCAATATATACACATGGAATGATTGGGCTGATCACTTTTCTTGCAATCAGATAGATTCCACCAACAAGGATGCAAAGGGCGGAAGTTTCACCGATAGTACCTGCTATGTTACCGATAAACATGTTAATCCAGTCTACAGACTCGCCCGCTTTTAACATAGCAAGTGGAGTTGCCTGTGTAACTGCGTCAAAATTGCTGTATGTAAAGTTTGTCATTGGAAGGGCAAAACTTAACAGTAAGAAACATCTTGCGCCTAAAGCTGGGTTCATAAAGTTCTGTCCCAGACCGCCAAATAACTGTTTTACAACAATAATGGCAAAAATACCACCGATAATCCCCAGCCAAACTGGTGCCTGTGGTGGAAGGTTTAATGCCAATAAGAGGCCAGTAAGGGCCGCACTTAAATCTTTTACTACAATCTTCTTATGCATCAATTTCTGCCATACAAACTCTGCGATCACACAGGTTGCGATGGTAACGATGATGTTGAGAAGCGCACTCATTCCAAAATGGGCTACACCATATACTGTGGTTGGAAGAAGTGCAATGATAACTGAACCCATAAGGCTCTGTGTTGTATCCTTCGCTCTCACATGAGGATTGGCGGATACATGATATAATTCCTGATTCATTTCTACACCTCTCCTTTATTTCTTTCTTCTTCTAGCCAATACTTCTTTACGTCCTGTCTTCATAGACTGTGTCAGACGACGTTTTGCTGGACATACAAAAGAACAGCATCCACATTCTACACACTCTGCGCCGTTTAACTGTTCAAATGCATCGTAATTTCCATGATCTGCCAGCACAGATAATTTTGCTGGAAGCAACATAGCTGGACATACATTGACACAGCGTCCGCAGCGGATACATGCAGATGGCTCATACATCGCTACTTCGTCTTTTTCGAAAGTTAAAAGAGAAGAAAATGTCTTTGTACAAGGTACATCTAAGGAGAACATTGCCATACCCATCATAGGACCACCGGAAATGATCTTTTCTGGCTGCACAGTAAATCCACCTGCTGCCTCTACTAATTCTGCGGCATTGGTTCCCGCTTTTACTAAGTAGTTGCCTGGATTTTTGATGGCATCTCCTGTCACTGTCACAACTCTTTCATAGAGAGGTTTTCCCATAGTCACGGCATCATGGATGGCAATGGCTGTGGCAACATTATCTACGATACATCCTGCATCTGCTGGAAGCATAGAAGAGTTAATTTCACGACCTGTTACCGCATAAATCAGAGAACGCTCTGCGCCCTGCGGATATTTTGTCTTTAAAGCTGCTACGGAAATCTTGTCTTCCTTTGCAACCATCTCTGTTAATTTCTTAATGGCTTCTGGCTTATTGTCTTCAATACCAATGACACCCTTTGCATTTGGGAACATGGAAACCATAATTTTAAGACCGGAGATCAATTTTTCTGGCATCTCCAGCATGCAGCGATAGTCTGCTGTAATATAAGGCTCACATTCTGCCGCATTGATAATGATATGATCAATAGCATCTCCATCCTTTGGAGCAAGTTTTACATGTGTTGGGAAACCAGCACCACCAAGACCTACGATACCTGCTTCTTTTACTGCATTTAAGATATCGTCCTTGGACATTTGCTCTAATGGTTTTGTCTCGTATACTGTTTCTTCATAGGCACCGTCATTTTCCACTACGATGCTGTTTACCATACTGCCGGCTGCTGTAAGATGTGGTCCCACACTCTTAACAGTACCAGATACGGAACTATGAATATTGGCAGATACAAAACCGCCTGCTTCTGCGATTTTCTGACCAACAAGTACTCTGTCCCCCTTCTTTACAAGAGGCTTGGCAGGAGCACCAATATGCTGGCTTAAAGGATAAACCAAATCACCCTTAGGAAGATACTCTGTGATTGCCTGATTCATAGAGAGTTCTTTTCCATCGTACGGATGAAGGCCGCCTTTAAATGTTAATAATCCCATTCTTCTACCTTCTTTCCTTATAAATAATATCAGTTAGCAATTTTTTGTTCACAAAACATCCTGTCCCCTGTCTTCAGGAAAATAGTGGACAAAAATCTACCCTACCTACTATAATACAAAAAAAACACAAATTCCAGCGTTTTTGTGTTTTTTTTTTAATACTGATTAAATTTTAAACTTTCTACAACTTATTTGGCATAAATTGCCCATTCTTTGGCAATGATAACCTATCTTATTTTACGATAGCATCCACTTCTGTCTCCTGCCCACTTTCAATCTCCACCACAACTTTGTGGGGAAGGCACACTATAGTCTCCCCATTTTTATTGATGGAGGCCTGTTTTACACAGAGACTGTCGGGACAATCCGCTTCTGTCACATCCGCTTTTCCATTCTGTATCACAAGAAGGTTCCTGCCATTTTTTGTTTTAATCTCATATTCTCCATCTTGAGAGAGGAAATATGTGTCTTTTTTTTCCCCTTCCACATATACAATAACCGCTGCAGCTTCCTCCTGCCCTTGCATATGATTCCACAAAAATCCTACGCCAGCAAGGAAAATAATCGCTACAATTAAAATCAGATCATTTTTTTTCATTGTCAACCTTTCTTCTCTTCACTGTTTTTTATGATTAAGGATGATGTACTTGCTTTTATTGATATTCTTTCTTTAAAGAGGAAAAAATTTTCTCCATCCCCTGAGACATCGATACCTTTTTCTCCTGATCAATGACTAAAATCTCGGCACCATATTTTTCTGCCAAAGCAATCCCTTCCTCTTTTCCTGCCACAAAACAGGCGGTAGAGAGGGCATCAGAGAGAAAACCAGAATCGCTCACAATGGTGACAGAAATCAGGTCACTTTCCGCGGGCGCTCCCGTTCTTGGATCTAAAATATGATGATAACGAACGCCATCCTCCTCAAAATACTTCTCATAATCGCCGGAGGTGGAAATGTAGGTGCACTCCCTTTCTTTCTGGACAATCTCCACAGCACCCATATATGTGCCCTCCTCCCCTCTCGGATCTTGAATTCCTATCTTCCAAGGAGAGCCATCGGGCTTTTCGCCATAAACCAGTACACTTCCCCCAACGGAAAAAGTGCCGTTTACTTCCAGATCTTCTAAGGTTAAATATTCCGCAATTTCATCGCAGGCAATTCCCTTTCCAACAGCACCAAGATCCAGTTGTCCTCCAGAGATATCCAGGCTAATTTCTTCTCCTTGCATCTTAACTTTGCTACCATCAATCTTTTTCAAGGCTTCAGAAAGCTCCTTCTTCGCTGGGATTCTTGGATTATCTCCTCCAATATCCCAAAGTCTAGCCGCGGGTCCAACAGTAATATCCAAAAGACCACTGGATGCTTCATACACTTCCTCACATTGAGTCAGCCACTTCGCCAATTTTTCATTGTCCGATACAATGCCGCCCTGTCCCGCTGTCTTGTTGATGTTATTTACTTCCGTTCCATCGATTCTCCAGCTGATGACATTTTCCAGTCTTGTAATTACATCCAACACTTTTTCCGACAGAGCTTCTCCATTGTTTCCATAAATATTCTGGTTAATCACCGTTCCCATGGCAAAATCAGTATCTTTGTAATTCTCCCCTGCGACAGCTCCTGGTCTTCCGCAGCCCGTCAAGGCAACTATCATGATACAGAGCAAAAACAGATTCGCCAAAGCCTCCGCAAAGGCATTGTTTACCGGCTCCTTGGCCTCCTTTTGCTGCTTCTTCATATAATTTGCCACATCTTTCTTGGAAACTCCTGCTCCGGCCTGTTCCCTTCTCTTTTTGAAGGCATCCATGGACTCTTTGTGCCCGCAAACACAGACAAATCTCTGTTTCTCACCGCTTCCCACCAGTTCCATTTTCTTGTGGCACTGTGGGCATCTGGCGTTTGTCACCTTAGATAGACGGATGCGATGACCGCAGTTTCTATCCTGACATACCAAAAGTTTCCCCTGCTTGTTGGAAACAGATAACATTTTTTTGCCACATTCCGGGCAGGATGTACTGGTTAGATTGTCATGACGATACACCCCTTCGCTACCCTGAATCTCTTCCATCAATTCCTTGGTATAGGTTCGAATTTCACCCATGAATTTTCCTTGTTTTAACTGTCCCTTGGCTATAGCATTTAATTTTTGCTCCCAGGAGGCAGTAAGCTCTGGTTTTTTCAAATCTTCCGGCACAAGATTTAAAAGCTGTCTCGCTTTTCCTGTGAGATATATGTCATTTCCTTTCTTTTCTAAGAAAAAGTTTGCAAATAATTTATCGATGATATCCGCCCTTGTGGCTACGGTACCAAGTCCTCCCGTCTCCTGCAAAGTTTTTACCGCCTTTTGATCTTTCTCTGCCATATATTTTACCGGATTTTCCATGGCCTTTAACAAAGTTGCCTCGTTAAATCTGGCAGGAGGTGTTGTTTTTCCCTCCGTCTTTGTAAAAATAAGAGAGGAAATTTCTTGTTGCAAAGAAAACTTCGGCAAGGCTTTTTCCTCACTTCCAACCTGTTCCGTAAGCTCCCGATATCCCTTTTGCATAATTACATTGCCTTGGGCAACAAATCTTTCCCCCATTACCTCCATCTCATAGGTTGTCTGCTCATACTCACAAGGAGGATAGAGCACTGCCAAAAATCTTCGCACCACAAGGTCATATATTTTTCTTTCCTCCATGGAAAATGTAGAAAGGGCCGGCGTCTGTTCCGTTGGGATAATAGCATGGTGATCGGATACCTTCTTGTTGTTGACAAACTGGGGGGTTCCTTTGATTTTCTTTTTTAATAAAGGTGCCGCATAGGATTTATAAGGTCCTGTGCACACCGCCGCAATTCGTTCCGGGATTGTATCCACAATATCCTCTGTCAAATATCTGGAATCTGTTCTCGGATAGGTCAGCACTTTGTGGTGTTCATAGAGACGCTGCATAATATTTAGCGTCTGTTTTGCAGAATATCCAAAACGAAGATTGGCATCCCGCTGAAGTTCCGTCAGATCATAAAGCGCATCGGAATAGGTCTTTTTCTTCTTTGTCTGAACGTCAATGATACGTCCCTTCTGATTTTTCACCTTTTCCAGGGCTTTCTCCCTCTTTTCCTTCTCGAAAGTGGAGCTACTGCCTGATTTTTTCTCCTTCCAGGTAAATAAAACTCCTTCCCCTCTGGCTGTCATTCCATAATATGACTTTGGCACAAAGCGGCGGATTTCCTCCTCCTTTGCCGCTATCATAGCCAAGGTTGGAGTCTGTACCCTGCCGCAGGAAAGCTGCGCATTGTGCTTGCAGGTCAAGGCTCTGGTGGCATTGATTCCCACCAACCAATCGGCTTCTGCTCTGGCTACCGCTGCACGGTAAAGGTTATCGTAGTCTCTTCCATTCTTCAAAGAGGCAAACCCCTGTTTGATGGCCTTATCTGTCACAGAAGAAATCCAAAGTCGCTTGATGGGTTTTTTGTTTCCCGCCTTCTCCAAGATCCAGCGAGCCACCAGTTCCCCCTCTCTTCCCGCATCGGTAGCGATGATAATCTCATCCACATCTTTTCGGAAAATGCACTCCTTTATCCCCTGAAACTGATGTCTTGTCTTTGGAATCACTACCAATTTCATTCGTTCCGGCATCATGGGAAGGTCTTCCATCTTCCACTCTTTATATTTTTTATTGTAATCCTCTGGATCCGCCAAGGTCACCAAATGTCCCAATGCCCATGTCACAATGTAGGATTTTCCTTCCATGTAACTTTTTGTGGTCTTATGACAGCCCAACACCCGGGCAATGTCCCTGGCAACGGATGGTTTCTCTGCAATTACTAATTTTTTCATGGTGGCTCCTTTCTTCTTTCATTTATAATATAAAAAAAGCCCGATTGTATATACAACCGAGCTTCATACTGTAACAGTCCGTAGGGGAATCGAACCCCTGTTTCCGCCGTGAGAGGGCGGCGTCTTAACCGCTTGACCAACGGACCGCGTCAACAGGTATTAATATACCACGTTCTTTTCAATTGGTCAAGCACTTTTTAAAAATTTTTTTTATTTTTCTTCTTCTGGCTGGCTATGTTCTGTCTGTTCCATGCGAATCAACACCTTGTCAACACGGTTCTTATCCAGAGAAAGTACCTCATAGGAAATGCCATCCTTCACAGCCACTTCCCCTACCTCTGGAATATCATCCAACAGTTCGATAATATAACCGCCTACAGAATTGTAATCTTCGGATTCCAATTCCGTTCCCAGCACATCGTTTAAGTCGTCCAGTTTCACGCTACCTTCCACCTCGTACCGACCGTTGCCAATCCAAACGATGGAATCCCGCTCATCCTGATCGTACTCGTCTCTCATGTCCCCCACAATCTCTTCTAAGATATCTTCTAGGGTAATAAGACCTGCCGTCTCACCATACTCATCCAATACAATGGCAAAACTTACTTCTTTTTTTCGCATTTCCTGCATCAACACAGAAATTCGCTGATGTTCAAAGGTAAAAAATGGTTCTCTCATGACTTTGCGCACATCAAAGGCTTCATCCTTATAGCGCACTCTATAAAAATACAAATCTTTCAGATACAGAATACCAACCACATTGTCTTTACTCTCTTCGTAAATTGGAAGTCGGGAATACTGTTCCTCTAAAAAGATATCTGCCAATTCTTCGTAAGTGTTATCCAATGCACCGAAGGCAATGTCCACCTTTGGCATCATAACATCCTTTACAAGAGCATCTCCAAAATCAATCACGTTATTGATAAACTCATGCTCCTCGTTCTCCAACACACCCTCCTCATGGCTGACGTCCACGATGGTACGCAGTTCTCGCTCTGTCATGGATGTGGCCGCCTGATTGCGATCCACACCGAGAAGTTTCAAAAATCCCCCTGAAAATCCTTCGATTACAAAAGCAATCGGGGTAAATATGATAGACAACAGGTGAATCACATCTACATATAACAGAGATAACTTCTCTGCATGTATGGTAGCCGCTGTCTTTGGTGAAATCTCACCAAACACCAACACGAGAAATGTCATCACGCCGGTGGAAACACCAGAACCGATGGATGCTGCATTGGAAACTCCCGCCTTTGTCAGCAGATCAATGGTAAATGTAGTCGCCATGGAAGATGCTGATAAGTTGACAATGTTGTTTCCAATCAAAATGGTACTTAAAAGCTTCTGAGAATCTTCCTTTAATTTTAAAACCCTCTCCGCTCTCTTGTTGCCGTCCTCCGCCAAAGCACGCATACGATGGATATTCACCGTAGTAAGTGCTGTCTCCGCAGAAGAGAAAAATGCCGATAATGCCACTAATACGATTAGCGACGCCGCTCGACCTATGGTACTCGAATCCAAAAATCATCACTCCTATTTCTTCTT
>CAYLUV010000052.1:0-13185 GCA_964386955.1 uncultured Lachnospiraceae bacterium | reverse complement strand
ATCCAGTGGTAAGACTACGGTAGCCCTTCATATGATTTCGGAAGTACAGAAGCGTGGCGGTATTGCCGGATTTATCGATGCAGAGCATGCATTGGATCCTGTTTATGCGAAGAATATTGGAGTAGACATTGATAACCTTTATATTTCTCAGCCAGACAACGGAGAACAGGCCTTGGAGATTGCTGAGACCATGCTTCGTTCCGGTGCCATGGATATTATTATCATTGACTCCGTTGCTGCATTAGTACCAAAGGCAGAGATTGACGGCGATATGGGAGACGTTCAGGTAGGTCTTCATGCAAGATTGATGTCTAAGGCATTGAGAAAACTGACTGGTCACATCAACAAATACAACTGTGTAGTTGTATTTATCAATCAGCTTCGTGAGAAAGTAGGCGTGATGTTTGGTAATCCTGAGACTACTACAGGTGGACGCGCCCTCAAATTCTATGCTTCCGTGCGTATGGATGTAAGAAGAATCGAATCTATCAAGCAGAGCGGGGAGATTATTGGTAACCGTACTAGAATCAAAGTAGTTAAGAATAAGATTGCCCCTCCATTCAAAGAGGCTGAATTTGATATTATGTTTGGTAAGGGAATTTCCAGAGAGGGAGATATCCTTGACTTAGCAGCTAACTGTAACGTGGTAAATAAGAGTGGAGCATGGTACTCCTATGAAGGCACTCGCATTGGACAGGGACGTGAGAATGCGAAGACATATTTCTTAGAGCATCCAGAGATTATGGATGAAGTAGAACAGAAAGTGAGAAACTTCTATCATTTGGACGGTGCTGTAGCTGAAGAAGCAGAGACAGTGGAGAGTACAGAGGAGTAGAATTGCTACATGGAACAAGAGAAGAAGGCACCGAGAGGGGAGAAGAATTTCACTCGGGGACGGAATTACTTGATCTATCTTCTTGCGGCTAGAGATTACACCACCAAGGAGATTGAGAAGAAACTTCAAAAAGCGGACTATGAGGAGGAAGTAATTGCGGAAATTATTCAATATGGGCTGGAGAAGCACTATCTGGATGATTTGCGCTATGCTGAAGATTATATTCGCTGCAAGAAGGGTACGAAGAGTATTCGACAGTTAAAATATCAACTTGCTCAGAAAGGGATTCCAAATTATCTTTTGGATCAGATTGAGGAGGAAGACAGCCGAGAGGAACTTTACGATAAAGTTCTTCGTTACCGCAACAAGAAGACAGGAACTTCCTACGAAAGAGATGGAAAGACTTATCAGTATTTTGTGAGAAAAGGATACAATGGAGGTCTTGTGAAAGAGATTCTTCGCACCATTTCAGAAGATGAGTAGGAAGTGCGATAGGTAAGTTTTTTGTTGCCAGAAAAGTCAATCAAAAAAGATGCATCCCTTGACATTTGTTATAAGAAAGTGTACAATTTAACTGTTGTACTTTTGTGCGATGAAAATTGAATAAAGGAGGTGCTCCTATGAATGACGTTATAATTGCTATTATAATTACTCTGGTGATTGCGATACCGGTGACTGCAGCAGTGGTTATTACATATCGTAAGAAGATTGCTGAAGCAAAATTAGGCAGTGCAGAAGAGAAAGCCAGAGAGATTATAGATGAAGCGTTAAAAACTGCTGAGTCTCGAAAGAGAGAAGCTTTACTGGAAGCAAAAGAAGAGGCTTTGAAGTCAAAGAACGAATTTGAGAAGGAAAGCAGAGAACGCAGAGCTGAACTTCAGCGCATGGAAAAAAGGGTCATTAACAAAGAAGAGTCTGTAGATCGTAAAGCGGATGCCTTAGAGAAGAAAGAGAATGCTCTTGCTCACAAAGAATCTGCCCTCGACAAGCAACGTGCGAAAGTGGAGGAAATGCAGGCGAAACAGTTACAGGAACTGGAAAGAATTTCTGGATTAACCTCTGAACAAGCAAAAGAATATCTGCTTAAAACAGTAGAAGATGAAGTGAAACATGAAACTGCTCTTATGATCAAAGAGATGGAATCAAGAGCAAAAGAAGAAGCGGACAAGAAGGCGAAGGAATACGTTGTAAGCTCTATTCAGAGATGCGCAGCAGATCATGTATCTGAGACAACCATTTCTTTAGTACAGCTTCCAAACGATGAGATGAAGGGTAGAATTATTGGTCGTGAAGGTCGTAACATTCGTACTCTTGAGACATTGACAGGTGTAGATTTGATTATTGATGACACACCAGAAGCCGTTATTTTGTCTAGCTTTGATCCAATTCGAAGAGAAGTTGCCCGTATCGCTCTCGAGAAATTGATTCTGGATGGACGTATTCATCCTGCAAGAATCGAGGAGATGGTTGAAAAGGCGCAGAAAGAAGTGGAAGCCATGATGAGAGCAGAAGGTGAAGCTGCTACATTGGAAGTTGGCGTTCATGGAATTCATCCTGAGTTAGTAAGATTACTTGGTAAGATGAAGTTTAGAACAAGTTATGGACAGAATGCATTAAAGCATTCCATCGAAGTATCTATGTTATCTGGTCTTTTGGCTGGAGAGATTGGTGTTGATGTTCGTATGGCGAAACGTGCTGGTCTCCTTCATGATATCGGTAAATCTGTGGATCAGGAATTAGAAGGTTCTCATATTTCAATTGGTGTTGATTTGTGTAAACGCTACAAAGAATCTCCTATTGTAATTAATGCAGTACAGTCTCACCACGGTGATGTTGAACCAACATCTCTGATTGCTTGTATTGTTCAGGCAGCAGATACTATCTCTGCAGCAAGACCAGGTGCAAGAAGAGAAACATTGGAGACATATACCACAAGATTAAGACAGTTGGAAGAGATTGCAGCGTCTTACAAAGGTGTGGATAAGTGTTTTGCTATTCAGGCAGGTCGTGAAATTCGAGTGATGGTAGTTCCAGAACTGGTGAATGATGCTGATATGATTTTACTGGCACGTGATATTTCTAAACAGATTGAAACTGAATTGGAATATCCAGGTCAGATTAAAGTAAATGTGATTCGCGAAAGCAGAGCTACAGATTACGCAAAATAAACAAAGATTGCCGAACGGGTTTTCCGTTCGGCTTTTTTTATGTAAAAGGAAGTTATATTTTTTACATAAAAATGCTCTGCGAGAATCTCGCAAGCAAGATTCTTTCTTGAGTTCTTTTTTTAGTAAATGTGGAATAGGATTATAAAAGTAAATATTTCAAATAATATGTGGAGGTTGTGATGGAAAATCGAACAAAAAAATATATGATATCCATATATTATTTCGGGCTGTTGCTAGGTGCTATTCTAATGAATTATGTGATAAGAAGATACAGTGAAATTTCCCTGTCTTTTATCGAGAAATTTCAAGGATTGGACAAACTGCAGGATGTAAAGGAACGGGAATTGTTTTTTTATATCCTTTGTAAGAGAATCAAACAACTTGCAGTATGCAGTTATCTCTATTTCTATGTGGCGAAAAAGTTAGTGTTGTATTTTGTTGACCTGTATTTTGCAGTGGTTATGGGCAGCGCAGTGACGTTGTTTGTATACTATTATGGATTTATGGGACTTTTACATAGTGTTATTTTATTTTTCCCTATAGTTATCTTTTATGGGTGTATTTATTACATGGCATGGCTTCAGGCTTTGCAAGGATCTTACGGTGGAAAAAATACAGCTAGGAAAAAAGTGGCTTTGGTGATGGCGCTTTTGCTTGCAGGTACTGTAGTAGAAACAGGGATTAATTATTTTAGCTCTTTACAGTTCTAAATTATAGTGCTAAAATGAAAAAATCAACGAAAGATAGGAGTGACAGCTATGATCAACCGCATAAAAGAAATGCCCTCTGCTGAAGTAATTCGTGCTTTATACCCTATGGATGAGGAATTACAGAAAGTAAAAGCAGAACGGGATGAGATGATAAAAAGAGTAATTACAGGAGAATCTGATAAGTTTTTAGTAATTATTGGACCGTGTTCTGCAGACAACGAGGATGCCGTACTAGATTACATGAATCGTCTTGCCAAGGTGCAGGAAAAGGTGGCTGACAAATTAATCATTGTGCCAAGAATCTATACAAATAAACCCCGTACAACGGGAGAAGGATACAAGGGAATGCTTCATCAGCCAGATCCGGAGAAAGCACCGGACATGTTGGCAGGTCTGTTGGCTATTCGAAAGATGCACATTCGCTCTATTCGGGAAACTCATTTAACTGCTGCCGATGAGATGTTGTATCCATTTAACTGGCAGTATATGGAAGATATTCTTTCCTACGTTGCCATTGGTGCAAGATCTGTGGAGAATCAGCAGCATCGTTTGACGGTAAGCGGCATGGAGATTCCTGTGGGAATGAAGAATCCAACCAGCGGCGATCTCTCTGTTATGATCAACTCTGTAATCGCAGCACAGGGGTGTCACAACTTTATTTATGCGGGATGGGAAGTTGCCACAGATGGCAATCCTCTTTGTCACACCATTTTGCGTGGTGCAGTGGATAAGTATGGAAAATCTATTTCCAACTACCATTATGAGGACCTGATGCGTGTCATTGAACTGTATGAGAAACATGATTTGAAGAATCCAGCTTGTATCGTAGATGCCAATCACAGTAATTCTGGAAAGAGATGGGAACAGCAGCCTAGAATCGTAAAGGAAGTTCTTCACAGTCGTCATATTACACCGGAGATTCACAAATTGGTGAAGGGTGTTATGATTGAAAGTTATATTGAAGATGGCCGTCAGAACATTGGAGAAGAGTGCTATGGTAAGTCCATCACAGATCCATGTCTCGGTTGGGAAAAGTCAGAACAGCTTCTTTATGAAATTGCAGAAAGAGCATAGATTTTTCTATAGAAAAAACGCAGCAAACAGTGTATACTTATATGTGTGTTTTAATTCTGGAGAAAAGTGAGGATGAATGTTTTGAGAATGCTGGAAGATCGAATTTTAAAAGAGGGAAAAGCGGTAAGTGAAAGTGTTTTAAAGGTAGATGGGTTTATTAACCATCAGGTGGATCCTGTTTTGATGGATGAGATAGGAAGATCTTTTGCCGAACATTTCAAAGATAAGAACATTACAAAGGTACTAACCATTGAAAGTTCCGGTATCGTGCCTGCCTTTACCACAGCATCCTATTTGAAGGTGCCGATGATCATTTTGAAAAAACAGACATCCAAAACATTGCATGACGATGTTTATCAGACAAGGATTACCTCTTTTACAAAGGGAACCAGTTATGAGCTGACACTCTACAAGGATTACATATCCGAGGGAGATAATGTGCTACTCATTGATGATTTTCTTGCCAACGGAGAAGCGGCCATGGGCGGTAGTCGTCTGGTGGAGATGGCAGGGGCCAATCTTGCAGGGATTGGAATTTTGATTGAGAAATCTTTCCAGAGAGGACGACAGCGTCTTGTGAAAGCGGGGTATGATGTGTATTCCTTGGCTCGCATTGCAAAATTAGGAAAAGATTTGGTAGAATTTGTAGAAGAATAGAATAGAAAAGGTGCGATTCCAAGGGGAATCGCACCTTTTTTCAATAAATGAAATTATTCTAATTCCAGATAACTGTTTAACTCAAAGAAGGCTGCTCGGTTGATCTTGTATATAGTTTTTTCTGGCATTTCCATCTCAACCCCGAAAAGAGCAGTTGGATTTAAGGTTTCTTTTTGAATCATCTCATAGCTTTTTTCTGATTTTTTGTAATCGCCCAATACTAGACGAACTCCTTCGTATACATCTCCCTGATAGAATCCTAATTCTTTTCCTTCATAGAACCAGGATACTAACTTTGGAACAATGATTTCGTACATAATATATCCCAGAGCTTCCACTGTCTTGTTATCTCTGAGGGAATCGAAATAGTGTTGTCCAATTTGATAGTCTGGGGTCAGAAGATAAGCTAGTCGTTTGTTCATGGCTTCCACAAGGTAACGAAGAGAGAGTCCCTTGATAATAAGGTTGTCTAGGTCTGTCTCTTTGGCAGGTACTTTTATGGTGTGGAAGATGTCGCTGTCAAAGCTCTGTTCTCCAAAAGAGTCGGTGGAAGTAAGAATCATATGTAAGTTGGCAGGAATAGAGAATTTCTTTTCCATATGTGCCAATTCTACAGAAGCTCCTTCTGCTTGACCTTCGCGACGATTCTCTTTTAACAGATAGTAAGCGGAACCCATCTTTTCCTGTAAGAGAAGGCTGTTGGTGTGTTCCAGAATACAAACATAGCGTCCATCCTCCATCTGGTTACAAAAAGCGGTAAAGGCTCCTTCTCCAGCCGGGCTATCCATCCAAAAATCAGGATGTGGAAGATCGTAGCCAGATGCATCATAAAGAATGCGTCCTTCCGTTAAATAATCATGGTATCGCTCAGAAACAGCGGAAAATTCTTCCTTCTGGATGGTATCCAAAGAAGTTCCTTCGATGATTCCCACAGCACTTTGTATAGCCAACTGCATTTTTCCGCATCCATCTGGACCAGAGAAAATGATATTTTTTGGATATAGGGTGAAAGAAGCATCTTTTCGGTCTGGATGTTCTTTTACCGGAGTAATTCTTTTTTGTGGCGCTGGAGGTGCCATATAAACAGGGGCACCGCCTCCCATGCCAACAGTAGGAATAGGAGCAGAAGAAGTGGCAGAAGCCATCTCTGCAGGAGTTTCTGTTGGAATGATTTCTGGTTCCGATGTGGCAGAAAGACGAGGAAGATAAATTGTCTCACATACATCCAAGTAGTAAGAGGCAAGAATCTGAATGGCTGTCTCAAATTGGAGGTTGATATCCTGTAAAGAGAGATCTAATACGGTATGTTCGTCAAATTCTGCATAGGCACAGATTGCGTTTCCAAAGTAGGTGCTGAACATGGAATCCAAATGGATGGATTTTTCCAACTGGAAGTTTGCGGAAGTCAGAAGAGTGAGGTTTCCGCATTTATTCATAATTTGATCATTGAGTTCTGCAGATTCTATTGGGAATGTCAGTACAACAGAAAAGGTAATTTTTCCGGAGTCATTTTCACCGCCCATAAGGGAAAGGAGAGGACCGGCACCCTTGAAGTCATTTGTTTCAAAAGAATCAACCCAAGAACGTCGAATTGTGGTGTTGTCACGTTCCAGCCATCCGGCTTTTTCAGCAGAGACAAAGGAAGGATACTGTTCCTTCAAAACACTGCTCAAATCGTGGAAGGCATTTAAAGCTTCCTTGCCGCTGTCTTTTTGAGCAAGGAATCGCTCGATGTCCTCCTCCGTCGGTGCGGTAAGATCCATGTAGCGTTTGCCGCCATTTTCCCGAATAAAGGAGATCATCTTGTAAAATGGATTAGAAGTATCTACTTCCACATAATTTGGATCGGTAAGTTTGCAGTAGTCGCTCTCAATAAATTCCACCAGTTCAGATAGTTTTACATAGCCAAATTTGGATGGAACATAGGCATTGTAGTCAATTTTTTCTGGGCGAAGCACACCATCTTCCAATTCGCCGGGATAGCAGACACGCCAATATTTATCGATGTCTCGAAGATATGGGAAAATACAGCGACCGGAATCCGCATTACAGTTGTCAGTGATGACATCGATATCCACGTCCTGTCCATAGATTTTTTGGGCACGCTGGGAAATCTCATACTGCATTAACAAAAGGTCATAAATATCCATAGGATGTTCCAGATAAACCTTTTCAAAGAGCAAGAGGGCAGAGGCAATCCAGACAGAATCCTCTTTGGTGTAGCGAATCTGTTCACTTCGCTCAATCTCGCTCATATATGTGTTATATTTGTCCTCCATATCAGGGAACATATACTCTAAGGCTTCAGCCAGTTCTGGAATCAGTTTCCATTCCAAACCGGAAAGTTTATTTTTCTTGCCCCAGAATAAGAGATACCACCAGTATTCGTTACCGTCATAATCCACGTCCACAGAATAGCCGTTTGGGGTACCGATATTCTTGGCAAGCTGATTCATTTTATCTAAAAAATAGGATGCATCCTTCTTGTGTCGGAAAGAGAGTTGAGAAAGGGGCGCTGCATGGTTGGCAGAGGCGAAGATTTCTTTTAAGATCGCCATCTCTGTGGGGCTTACAAATGCCTCATTAGATAAAATCTTTTCCCACTGTTCTACGGTGTAGCAGCTTTTTTTCTGGTATTCTCCGTAATAGTCTCGGTCATAGAGTCGTTGTTTGTCGCTAGGCATAGGATATGCCTCCCTTCTGTCATTTTAGTCGTATATTAAATCTCTGGACAATATTCTAAGAAGCAGCGTTCTGCCTCTGCGCTCCAAAGTCCATGATGTTTTTCCACAATGGCTTTCAATTTTTGTTCCATCTCGCCTTCACCGAAAGAGTTGACATCGGTGATTGGATAATTTTTCTGAGAATAAACGATCTTTTTGCCTCCTGGTAAAGTAGGAAGCTGTTTGATGGAATCGCACACATCGTTTAGTCCCATCACGTGAGTGGCGATTTTGGCAAGGTCTACCACCTTGTTTTCAATACACTGGATAGCGTCCTTCATATCCTGGGTATTGCTTCCACTGGTGCCAACAAAGTGGGTGGCATTGTAGTGTAGGTTGTAAAAATTCATAGATGCACTGAATTTGGCATCGGATGGACCGGCAAAGAAATTCAAACAGCCGTCTCCCGCAAGGAGAGCTTCTGCCTTGGTCACCATATCTTCCTGTGCAACCATAAGGAAAATGTCATCAAATCCCTTCTGATTTGGTGTGAGAGCCTTTAATTCCTCCACAAAGTCACTTCCCTTTGGTGTGAGGACATAGTGAAGTTCCACCCCATGTCTCGCCGCTTCCTCTACGGTGTAAAGGCTTTTGCTTCGCTCTAGGCGGGAAGGAGTGCTTCCGGTTACCACAAGAAGAGAAGGTTTTTTCTCGCTGTGGATGGCATAATCAATGGCGAGAGAACCCATCGGTCCGGTTCCACCAAGGATTGCCATGGAACCGCCCTCCTTGATTCCCATGGTGTGATCGTAGTCGTTGCGATCTCTCAGATGGAAATTGGCCTTAAAGCCGGCGATAATGCAGGAGAGAGGTTCTACCAGTGCACCTTCGAAGAAACTTTCGCCCTTGTAAGGCAGGAGACAGCCCTTCTCGATGGCTTCATTCATAATGATAACCTTAGTGGCTTCGCCGCCCACATATGGAAATGAATATCCAAGAGAAAAGGTGTCTGGTCGGCCAAGGTTTGGCTGCGCAACAAATTTATCCCCTGGTTTGTAAAGATGCTGCCATTTGGCACCAACTGCCTCAATAATACCACAAAATTCGTGCCCCATGATCACAGGGTGATCTGCCAGATCATTTGGCAGTTTCTTATGTTTGGCACCCTGATTTTGCACTTTATAGGTGGATAAACAGAGACTGTCCGTCACAATACGAGCTTGAATTTCATCCTCCGCCATAGGAGGAAGCTCAAATTCTTCCAAGCGAAGATCGTGTACACCATATATTCTTACCGCTTTTGTTTTCATAGTAAAATGCGTCCTTTCTATTGAAATTATCTAATTAATATTATAAATTTAAAAAGAGAGAAAAACAACCTAAATGAAGGAGAAATAAAGATGAATTTAAATCAGTTAACCTATTTTGTGGCTTTGGCGCAGATTCAGCATTATACCAGGGCAGCCAAGCGTCTTTCCATTACGCAGCCAAGTTTAAGCCACGCGATTTCTACCTTGGAAGATGAGATCGGAGTGCCGCTCTTTGAAAGACAGGGAAGAAATGTGGTGCTGACGAAATATGGCGATATATTTTTAAAATATGTACAGCAATCCTTGCGCTCCCTAAACACTGGGATTGAACAGACAAGAAAAGCGGCAAAGCTGGCAGGAGGGAAGATTTCTGTTGGATATATTCACACCCAGGGAAGCGAATTTGTGCCAAAATTGGTGCGAGGCTTTATGGATACACTGGAGGAAAAACAGATTGATTTTCAGTTCCATAACGATGTGAGTTTTAGTCTGATTCAGGGATTAAAAGAAGAAAAATACGATATTATATTTTGTTCTAAGGCAGAGGGGGAAAAGGAAGTAAAATTCCTTCCCGTATCAGAGGAAAAGTTGGTGGCGGTGGTGCCTCTTTCCCATCCTTTGGCAGAAAAAGAACAGGTTACCATAAAAGAGCTGAGTCAGTATCCGCAGATTTCCTTTCCGCCCACCAGCGGTCTGCACTTTGTAATTCATCAGCTTTTTGAGGAACAAAATCTTTCCCCGGAGGTGTTGTTTGAGGTGGAGGAAGATGGAGCATTGGCAGGTCTCGTGGCAGAGGGCTTTGGGGTTGGCATTGTTCCAGATGTGCCCGCCATTAGACACTTGGCGGTAAAAAAACTGGAGATAGAGAATCTGGATTATCGCCGCTATATCTATATGGGAATCTTAAAAGGGCACTGTTTCAGCGCTGCTGTAGAGGATTTTATCGCATATATAGAGAAAAACTATGTAATCCATGAATAAATTCGATAAAACTTTCTATTGCCATTCATTTTTTTCGCTGTTATAATGTCGTTATTCGATAATTTTTCACTTTAAAGAATTAAAGCATAAGTTAAGGACAGGTGAGTAGTATGAATCAATTGGAAGTATTAAGAGAAAGTTTGGGACAGTGCGATGAGATTATTTTAGATGCTCTTTTGATGCGAAACCGTATCGTTGAGGACATCATGGCATATAAGGAAGCTCACGATTTGCAGATTCTTCAGCCGGAGCAGGAAGAAAAGCAGAAAGCATGGCTCGCCAAGCGACTGGAAGATAGACGACATAAGGTGGAAGTGGAGAATGTATTTGACTGCATTACCATGAACAGTAAGAAAATCCAGGCAAGAAAATTGTTCAATTACAACATTTGTCTGATTGGATTTATGGGAGCAGGTAAGTCTACCATTTCCAATTATCTGAGTACCATGTTTGCCATGGATGTGGTGGAGATGGATCAGATTATTGCCCAGAGAGAGGGCATGAGCATATCAGATATTTTTGAAGTGCATGGGGAACAGTATTTTAGAGATGCGGAGACCAATCTCTTGATTGAGATGCAGGCGCACTCCAATGTGGTGATTTCCTGCGGCGGCGGGGTACCGATGCGAGAATGTAACGTAGTAGAGATGAAGAAGAACGGAAAAGTTGTTCTCTTAACAGCAAAGCCAGAGACCATTCTTGCCAGAGTAAAGGACAATCACGATCGACCACTGCTGGAAAATAACAAAAATGTAGATTTTATTGCAGATTTGATGGGAAAACGCCGGGAAAAATACGAGGCGGCAGCAGATATTATTATTGAGACCGATGGAAAGAGCATTCTGGAGATTTGCGAAGAATTGATTGAAAGACTGTTGGCAGATAAATAGGATAATCTCACCGAAAATAATATAGAAAAAATGGCAAGTCATTCGTGACTTGCCATTTTGTGTCTTTAGTTGTTTTGATGAATGATATCCAGGACTTGAACCAAATCCTGTGCTGGAATCTGTCCCGGAGCAGAAACCTTTTTCGCAGCCCCAAAGGTAAGGGCGGAACCGGAAAATTCACCGATCAGACGGCTCACTACGCCAGTACCGGCCATAGACATGGTGATAACAGGAGTATCCGGATGGTATTCCTCCATAAATACTGTAGCGGCAAGAAGGGTTAACACATCCTTTTTGCAGGTAGGCATAACAGCAATTTTAGGAATATCTGCTCCCATATCTTTCATTTTGATCAATCTTTTTCTAATCTCTTCCTCAGAAGGTGTCTTATGAAAATCATGGTTGGATGCCACCACGGCAATGCCGCCTCGGTGGGCTTCCTCTATCAGTGATGCCACAAGGGTATCTCCCGTGAAAATCTCTACATCTACCAGATCAATAAAACCGCTGTGAATCATGGTTTTATTTAGTGCCAGATAGGTCTCATCGTCGATGGATTTTTCGCCCCCTTCCTTTGCGGTGCGGAAGGTAAAAAGCAGGGGAATCTCTCCCAAAATGTGACGAAGTTCTCTGGCGGTATCCAATAACTTCTCTGGATAAAACACATCTTCATACCAATCGGCGCGCCATTCCACTATATCTACCGGGAGGGAGAGAAGGGAATGGGCTTCCGTCAAGATGGTTTCTCTTGTGCTTCCCACAATAGGAATACAGATCTTTGGTTTTCCTTCTCCGATTTTTACATTTCTTACAATTACAGGTCTCATATCATCCAGTCTCCTTTAAGAAAATAGAAATAACGAATCAATAGGTGCAACTAATTTTAGTAGGTACGATAGTCGAAATCTTTGGAGGTTTCTTCTATGACAAATTGCTTAAATGCCTCCACTACCGGTGGACGGTAAACATTTTTCAGCATAGCCATATAGAAATTACGTTGCCATGCAGGGGATACTAAAGGCAGAATCTTTACATTTAAAGACTGTAAAACGGGAATATCCGGTGCCACGCAGATACCAAAACCGTTGGCTACAAAACCTGCGGCCACCTGGTCTTCTTCAATCTCGTAAGAAACCTCAGGATAGGCATTGATGGATTCGAAAAGTCCATCGATAATATGACGAAGACCACTGCCCTTTTTAAAAATAATATGCTTGTAGGGAAGGGTTTCCTCCAACTGAACTTCTTCTTTGGAGGCAAGGGGATGATCCAAAGGAACAATCACCACCAGTTCCTGCTTTGCCACAGGGATGTACTCGATATCCGGTTCGTTGGAAAGTTTGGAACAAAAGCCAATGTCATATTTCTTTTCTTTTAAACCGGCAAGAATATCTTTGGAAACACTCTTATCACAGTAGAGGTTAAATTCTATCTTTTTATATTTGTTGGCATCTAAAAACTTGCGGATAATCTTGGGCACAAAATCAGGACCAAGAGTTCGAAGAAAAGCAAGATCAATGCCACCTTCCCCTTTTCCTGCCAGTTTCAAATCTTTGACAGAGGCGTCTAATTTGGCAAGAATTTCTTCCACATCTTCTAAAAAGGTTTTTCCATATTTGGTCAGTACCACATTTCGTCCGTTCTTTTCGAATAGTTTTACTCCCAATTCTTCCTCTAAAGAGGAAATGGCATAGCTCAAACTTGGCTGAGTGATGGCAAGAAGGTCTGCTGCCTTTGTATAGTGTTCGATCTGCGCCAAAGTAGCAAAATACCGTAAATGATATAGATTCATTGCGTTCTCCTTTGCGTCGTTTTCTCCCATTATACCATATCTCCATAAGAAAAGAGAGAATAAATTTTAACAGAAGGATGGCAGAAAAAACAAATAGAAGAAATC
>CAYLUV010000051.1:0-13341 GCA_964386955.1 uncultured Lachnospiraceae bacterium | reverse complement strand
TGGCAGGACAGATTGCAGGTCTTGTGAAGAAAGAACAAAGCTGCAAAGAAATTATGGAAGAGATGATGACAGAGGCAGAGGAAATCTTGAAAAAGATGGCCCAATAGGGAATCAGAAAAGATTTCTTTGTTATTTTCAAAGGGAAAAGAAAAGGAGACATCATATGGGAAAAACAGCTTTTATTTTTCCGGGACAGGGTTCCCAGTATGTGGGGATGGCGAAGGAGTTTTACGATACCTGTCCTGTAAGCCGGGACATTTTTGAAAGAGCATCAAAAACGGTGGGATTTTCCGTGGAAAAACTGTGTTTTGAGGACAATGAAAAATTACATCAGACTAGATATACCCAACCTTGTTTGTTGACAGCCAGCTATGCCATCACAAAGGCAGTGGAAGAGAAGGGATACCAGGCAGATATGACTGCAGGATTAAGTCTTGGAGAGTATAATGGGCTCCTATGTGCCGGGGCTATGGAATTTGAGGAAACTTTATCTTTGGTCTGTCAGAGAGGCATTTTTATGGAAGAGGCAGTACCGGCAGGAGAAGGTGCGATGGCAGCAGTGATTTCTAAAAAAGAGATTCCGTTGGAGAAAATTTGCAGGGAGACTGGGGGAAAGGTTACGGTGGCAAACTATAACTGTCCCGGACAGCAGGTAATATCAGGGGAAAAAGAGACGGTGATGGCATTGACAGACCGGATTTTGGCAGAGGGAGCCGCCAGAGTCGTACCCCTTCGAGTCAGTGGCCCTTTTCATTCTCCGATGCTGATGGAGGCAGGGGAAAAGCTGAGCGAGGTGCTGAAAAGGACGAAGATAAAACCTCCGGTCATTCCTTTTGTGTCCAATGTGACAGCTAGAAAGGTGCAGGAACCGGAAGAAATCCGAGAACTTTTGGCAAAACAGGTATCTTCCTCTGTATTGTGGCAGCAAAGTGTGGAATATATGCTGGAACAAGGGGTAACAACCTTTGTGGAGATTGGTCCCGGCAAAACCTTATCTGGTTTTGTGCGGAAAATCAACAAAGAGGCGAAGGTATTTCACATAGAAAAATGCAGTGATCTGGAACAGTTGTCGAAGTGTCTCGGATAAAGGAAATAAGATGGAATACAAGGAGCATAGATAGAGAAAGGAAAAGCATATGTTACAGGGAAAAGTAGCGCTGGTGACGGGAGCCAGTCGAGGCATAGGGCGAGCTATTGCCCTCACTTTGGCAAGTTACGGGGCGGATGTCATTGTAAATTATAACGGTTCTGCGAATAAGGCGGAGGAAACTAGAAAAAGTATAGAGAAGATGGGGAGAAATGCCCTTCTGATTCAGGCAAATGTGGCAAACAGGGAAGAATGTAAGGCCATGTTTAATCAAATCAAGACCCAATTTGGTAAGCTGGATATTCTGGTAAATAATGCAGGGATTACTAGAGACGGACTGGCTGTCGCTATGAAGGAGGAGGATTTTGATGCGGTGCTGGACACCAATCTAAAAGGTACTTTTTTGTGTATGCAGCAGGCAGGTCTTATGATGATGAAAAAACGATATGGAAGAATTATTAATATTTCTTCTATCTCCGGTGTACGGGGAAATGCAGGTCAGATAAACTATTGTGCTGCCAAGGCTGGTGTAGTGGGACTTACCAAATCCATGGCAAAGGAGCTGGCGGCGAGAAATGTGTGTATCAATGCGGTAGCACCGGGCTACATTGAGACAGATATGACGGAGGTTTTATCAGAAAAAACGAAGGAAGCAGTGGTAAGTCAGATTCCACTGGGAAGAAGAGGAAAGCCGGAGGAAGTGGCAGAGTTGGTGGCATTTTTGGCATCGGATCGAGCTTCCTACATCACAGGACAGGTTATGCTGGTGGACGGCGGCATGGGTATTTAAGTAACAGTTCAGCCATGGGCAGATAGAAAAGGTAGTTGCGTCATGCTTGCATGGAATGAAAAGAATAGAGCAGGAAGGTATAGAAAGAACAAGAGATAGGGGGAAAAGAAGAAATGAGACGAGTGGTAGTAACAGGTATGGGAGTGATTTCTCCCATTGGAAATACAGTAGAGGAATTTTGGAATAACATTAAAGAGAAAACAGTAGGAATCGGTCCTTTGACGAAGTTTGATACCAGCGATTATAAAGTGAAGCTGGCGGCAGAGGTGAAGGGATTTGATCCTTTTAAGTATATGGATAAAAAAGAGGCAAAGAGAATGGAACGGTTCAGTCAGTATGCGGTGGCAGCGGCAACGGAAGCCATAGAGCAGTCTGGCATTGATCTGGAACAGGAAAACAGGGAGCGCATGGGAGTATCGGTAGGCTGTGGAATCGGAAGTCTGGATGTGATGGAAGATGCCCACAAAAGATTGCTGGAAAAGGGACCGGGAAGAGTGCAGCCATTGTTGGTTCCATTGATGATTACCAACATGGCAGCGGGAAATGTTGCCATTGCCTTTGGATTAAAGGGAAAATGCACCAACGTGGTGACTGCCTGTGCCACAGGTACCCATGCCATCGGGGAGGCCATGCGAGCGATTCAGTGTGGCGACGCAGATGTAATGGTAGCCGGCGGTACGGAGGCGGCCATTTCTCCCATCGGTATCAGTGGATTTAGTGCGTTGAAGGCACTGACAACCAGCGAAGATCCGAAACGAGCATCTATTCCTTTTGATAAGGAACGAAGCGGCTTTGTGATGGGGGAGGGAGCAGGTATTTTGGTGCTGGAATCCTTAGAACATGCCAAAGCACGAGGGGCGCAGATTTTGGCGGAACTTGGAGGATATGGAGCGACCTGTGACGCATATCACATCACATCTCCTTGTGAGGATGGGGATGGTGCGGCTAGATCCATGAAACTTGCCATGGAAGAAGCAGGACTTTCTCCAAAGGATATACAGTACATAAATGCCCATGGAACCAGTACCCACCACAATGATCTTTTTGAGACCAGATCCATCAAGAAAGCCTTTGGAAAAGAGGCATATCAGCTCAATATCAATTCCACAAAATCCATGACAGGACATATGTTGGGAGCCGCTGGGGCAGTGGAATGTATTGTGTGTGTCAAAACCGTGATGGAGGACTACATTCATGCCACCGTTGGACTGCGTGACACAGAGGAAGAGATGGATTTAAATTACACCAAAGAGGCAGTGAACAGGGAAGTGAAAGCAGCAATCAGCAATTCCCTGGGCTTTGGAGGACATAACGGCAGTCTTTTGATTAAAAAATGGAAATAGGAGGCGAAGGATGAGACTGGATTTGGATGAAATCTTTGATTTAATCGATAAGGTAGATCAGGTAAAACTGGAAGAATTTGAATATCAAGATCAAGAAATTAAGGTAAAAATTGCCGGCAGCAGACAAAAAGTTAGGGAGACCGAAGGATTGGAAGGCTTGGACCAGGAAGAGAGAAAGCCAGAAAAGAAAGAAGTAACGAAGAAGAAAAGAAAACCAGCGCCGGAGGAAGAAACAGTAGAGGAACCGAAGGAAGAGACGTCATTAGAAGCTGTGAAATCTCCCATGGTAGGTACCTTTTATCAAAGCGCAGCACCGGGGGAAGCACCCTTTGTATCGGTGGGAGACCATGTGACGAAGGGACAGGTGGTAGGCATCATTGAGGCCATGAAATTGATGAACGAGATTGTATCAGATGTGGAGGGTACAGTGGCAGAGATTTTGGTGGAAAATGAGGCTATGGTTGAGTTTGACCAGCCGCTAATACTGGTTAAGACGATATAATAAAGGATTTGCAGGGATTGTGCTGAAAAGCAAACTGTTGTGAAATTAAAAAATGTAGCGGTAAAAAAGAAAAGGAAGAAAAGTTATGACATTACGTACAAAAGAAATTATGGATATTTTACCTCACCGCGCGCCTTTCTTACTGGTGGATCGGATTGAGGAATTGGAAGTTGGAAAAAGAGCAGTGGGAATCAAGGCAGTGACCTACAATGAACCCTTCTTCCAGGGACATTTTCCACAGGAACCAGTTATGCCGGGGGTACTGATTTGCGAAGCCTTGGCGCAGGTGGGAGCGGTAGCTCTGCTTTCCTGTGAAGAACATAAGGGAAAGATTGCCCTCTTTGGTGGCATCAACAAGGCAAGATTTCGCCAGAAGGTAGTGCCGGGGGATGTACTCCGTCTGGAAACAGAACTGGTAAAAGTTAAGGGAACCGTGGGCATTGGAAAGGCAGTGGCCTACGTGGGAGATAAAAAATGTGTAGAGGCAGAGCTTACCTTTGTGGTGCAGTAAAAATAGATGTTTCAGAGGAAAGAGAGGCCAATGCTGTTTTTTTGCAGCAAAAGTAACAAAGAAAGAATAGAAAGAACAGGTGAGTAAATGTTTCAGAAAATATTGATTGCAAACCGCGGGGAGATTGCGGTGCGCATCATCCGCGCCTGCCGGGAAATGGGAATTTTGACGGTGGCAGTCTGTTCTACTGCAGATAAGGAGGCTCTTCACGCTCAGTTGGCGGACGAATGTATTTGTATTGGCAGTGGGCGACCACAGGATAGTTATCTCAATATGGAGCGCATTTTAAGTGCAGCGGTTTCTGTGGGAGCGGAGGCCATTCATCCTGGATTTGGATTTTTGTCGGAAAATACTACTTTTGCTAGATTGTGTCAGCAGTGCGGGATTACCTTTATCGGTCCATCAGTGGAAACTATGGAGAAGATGGGAGATAAATCCCAGGCAAGAGAAACTATGATACAGGCGAAAGTTCCGGTGATTCCGGGAACGGATCATGCCATGACGGAGGTTTCCGAGGCAAAAAAAGAGGCAGAAAAGATAGGATATCCGTTGATTATCAAGGCCGCTGCAGGCGGCGGTGGAAAAGGCATGCGTGTGGTGCATGAGGCAGGAGAGTTGGAAGCCATGTTTGCCCTTGCCCAGCAGGAAACCCAGAAAGCATTTGGGGATAATCACATGTATATGGAAAAATATTTAGCAAAGGCGCGGCATATCGAAGTACAGATTTTGGGAGACCAACATGGAAATACCCTTCATTTGGGGGAGCGAGACTGTAGCATTCAAAGACGCCATCAAAAAATGATAGAGGAGACCCCAGCCTTATTTTTAGGGGAAGAAATGAGAAGAGAGATGGGGGAGGCGGCAGTAAAGGCGGCAAAAGCAGCTGGTTATTACAGCGCTGGAACTATTGAATTTTTGGTGGATGAGGATCAGAAATTTTACTTTATGGAAATGAATACCCGCATTCAGGTGGAACATCCGGTGACAGAGATGGTGACGGGAGTGGATTTAATCAAAGAAATGATAAGAATCGCAGCGGGAGAAAAGCTATCCTTTTCGCAGCAGGAGGTAAGATGGCAGGGACATGCTATAGAGTGCCGCGTGACAGCGGAGGATGCAAAGCGCAAATTTATGCCTTGTGCCGGAAAGGTTCAAAATTTTTTTATGCCGGGAGGCAAGGGGATTCGCGTTGATTCTTCCTTATATCAGGGCTGCGAGATTTCTCCTTTTTATGACTCCATGTTGGCAAAGATTATTGTTCACGGAGAAAATCGACAGGAAGCTATACGAAAAATGCAGAGTGCATTAGGTGAACTTGTCATTGAGGGAATCACCACCAACGTGGATTTTTTGTATGATTTGGTGACTAGTGAAGATTTTTCAGAGGGAAATACAGATAAGATCAATGAGATTTTGGAAGAAAGGTGCAAGGATTAATGTTAAAAGGACATTTTAAAAAGACCATCGGTATTTTTTCTAAGGAAAAAGGAAGAAAGCCGGAAGTGCCGGAAGGGCTATTTCGTAAGTGCCCTGCTTGCGAGGAGATGGTCTTGGAGGAGGAATTTCAGGAAAATAAGCAATGCTGCCCCAAATGTGGAAAGCATATCCGCATGAAAGCGTGGGATCGAATCGCCATTACGGTGGATCAAGGAACGTTTCAAGAGTGGGATGCAGATTTGGAAACGGAAGATCCTCTCTCTTTTCCGGGATATGGTGGGAAAATAAGAGAAACCCAGAAAAAAACAGACCTTTTGGACGGCGTAATCACTGGAAAAGGAAAAATCTATGGACGTGAGGTGGCTCTTGGTGTCATGTCCTCCGATTTTATGATGGGCAGCATGGGCTGTGCAGTGGGAGAACGGCTCACTCGCATGGTGGAACGAGGCACAAAAGAAGGACTTCCCGTGATTATATTTTGCTGTTCCGGTGGAGCAAGGATGCAGGAAGGCATTTTTTCATTGATGCAGATGGCAAAGGTTTCTCAGGCACTGAAATGCCACCATGAGGCAGGATTTTTATATATTTCGGTGCTGACAGACCCAACCACAGGCGGCGTGACCGCAAGTTTTGCTATGCTGGGTGATGTAATCTTGGCGGAACCGGAGGCTATCATCGGTTTTGCTGGACAGAGAGTGATTCAGCAAACCATAGGACAAAAGCTGCCAGAAGGATTTCAAAGTGCAGAATTTCTTTTAAAACATGGATTTGTGGACTGCATTGTGCCAAGAAAAAGAATGCGAAAAACATTGCGAGTGTTGTTAGAGAGCAGTAGGGCAGTGAAGAAGGATGAAAATAGAGTATAGTCGGTAAGTTATTTTACCGGAAAGGAGAAAAAATGCAGGAAAGAATCAGTGCATGGAATCGGGTGGAACATGCGAGGGATAAAAAAAGACCTCATGCCATGGATTACATCAATGGCATCTTTGATGGATTTTTGGAACTGCATGGAGATCGAGCCTACGGAGATGACCGAGCGGTGATTGGTGGAATTGCTTCCATCGAGGGAAAATATGTGACCGTCATTGGGCAGCAAAAGGGCAGAGGTCTGAAAGAAATGCAGTATCGAAATTATGGGATGCCCAATCCTGAGGGGTATCGAAAAGCCCTTCGCCTAATGAAACAGGCGGAGAAATTTGGACGTCCCATCATTAACTTTGTAGATACGCCGGGGGCATTTCCCGGTATAGAAGGGGAAGAACGGGGGCAGGGAGAGGCCATTGCGAGAAATCTTTATGAAATGTCCTCTCTGACAGTTCCCGTTCTTTCTATTATAGTAGGGGAAGGCGGCTCTGGCGGGGCTTTGGCTTTGGCAGTGGCAAATGAAGTGTGGATGATGGAAAACGCGGTCTACTCCATTTTGTCCCCGGAAGGTTTTGCGGCAATTCTTTGGAAGGATGGAAAAAAAGCGCCGGAGGCGGCAGAAGTGATGAAGCTGACAGCCAAAGATCTGCAGCAATATCATGTGATAGAAAAGGTGATTCCGGAGAGGGAACCGGCTCAGTGGGAAAAGATGGATGACCTTTGCTTGGAAATGAAGGAAGAAATCCTGCATTTTCTCTTGGAATACAGCGAAAAAAGTCCAGAGGAAATTCGTCGGGAACGATATGAGAGATTTCGAAAAATGGGGGATATGAGATGAATATTATGAATATGGAAATTCCTGTGATACAAGGGGGCATGGGAATTGGTGTCAGTTTGGGAGGATTGGCAGGTGCCGTGGCAAAAGAGGGCGGCGCGGGAACTATCTCAGCGGCACAGATTGGCTATCGGGAAGCAGATTTTATAAAAAATCCATTGGAAGCAAACCTGCGCGCCTTGGGAAAGGAATTGGAAAAGGCAAAAAATATAGCCAAAGGAAGGGGGGCCATCGGTGTCAATATAATGGTAGCTACCCGTCAATACGATGCGTATGTTAAAAAGGCGGTGGAAGCTGGGGCAGATTTTATTGTGTCCGGTGCGGGACTTCCCATGAAATTGCCTTCGTTGACTAAAGGAAGTAAGGTAAAGCTCATTCCTATTGTCTCTTCCAAAAAAGCAGCGGCAGTCATCTGTCGCCGTTGGTGGAAAAAGGATGGCAAAATCCCCGATGCCATTGTAATAGAAGGACCAAAGGCCGGGGGACATTTGGGCTTTTCAAAGGAGCAGATTCATGCATATAATATGGAAGAAAAACAGAATACGATAGATAAATATGAGGAAGAGATAAAAGAAATCATCGACTTTGTGCGGCAGTTCGGGCAGGAACAGGGACAATATATCCCGGTATTTACGGCAGGCGGCTATCGGACAAAGGCGGATTTGATGCATCAAATGGAATTGGGAGCAGATGGCATTCAGGCAGCCAGCATTTTTGTAACCACAGAGGAATGTGATGCAGATCCAAACTTTAAGCAGGCATATATTGACAGCAAGAAGGAGGATATCTGCATTGTGAACAGTCCGGTGGGAATGCCAGGAAGAGCCATCTGCAATTCCTTTGTCCAAAGGGCAAAGGAAGAAAACATTCCTCCGAAGCACTGCTATGGATGTCTTTTATCCTGTAATCCGGCACAGACACCTTACTGTATCAGTGAGGCATTGATCCAAGCTGTGCGGGGAAATACGGAAGAAGGACTGATCTTTTGTGGTGCTAACAGCTGGAAGGAAGAAAAAATTCGCACAGTAAAAGAGGTGATGGAGACTTTTTGGTTGTAGTTACACTTTTTATGGAAGAGGCGGTAAAGTCCATTGACTTTTCCTTGGATATTATTTAGAATCGTATTATGTAGTAGTTTGTTAAACAAAGATGTGGAGAGGATATTACTGTTTCCAACATCTTTTTGTAAAAGTATTATTAGTAAAGAACAGGGGAAAGACATGTATTTAGAAGAGTATAAGCGCTGGAAAGAAGCGGAATTAGAGGATGCCGCTTTAACAGAAGAATTAAAATCCATTGAAGGAAATGAAGAAGAAATCAAAGATCGTTTTGCAGTTGCATTAAAATTCGGTACTGCTGGTCTTCGTGGTGTATTGGGGGCAGGTTCCAACCGCATGAATATCTACGTAGTGCGTCAGGCAACACAGGGTCTTGCCAACTGGGTGAAAACACAGGGCGGCAAGCAGTTAGTAGCTATCAGCTATGACAGCCGTATCAACAGTGATGTATTTGCAAAGACAGCAGCATGTGTATTAGCAGCAAACGGTATTCAGGTTCGCATTTACGATGCATTGATGCCAGTTCCAGCATTAAGTTTTGCAACTCGCTACTATGAGGCAAATGCTGGTGTTATGATCACAGCGTCCCACAACCCTGCAAAATATAACGGATTTAAGGCATATGGTCCAGACGGATGTCAGATGACAGACGAGGCAGCAAATATTGTATATGCAGAAATCCAGAATACAGACATTTTAACTGGTGCAAAACTGATTTCCTTTGAAGAGGGATTGGAAAATGGCATGATTCAGTATGTAGGTGATGACTGTAAAGAAGCTCTTTATGATGCCATCAAAGCAAGAAGCGTACGTCCTGGTATCTGCGAGACAGCAGGTTTAAAACTGGTATATTCTCCACTGAATGGTTCCGGTTTAGTGCCAGTTATGAGAGTATTAGAAGACATAGGTATTTCCGATATCACAATCGTTCCAGAACAGAAATATCCAGACGGCAATTTCCCAACTTGTCCATATCCTAACCCAGAGATTTTTGAAGCTCTTCGCTTAGGTCTTGAGTTGGCAGAAAAAGAGGGGGCTGACCTTATGTTAGCTACAGACCCAGATGCAGACCGTGTCGGTATTGCTATGAAATGTCCAGATGGAAGCTATGAATTAGTGTCTGGAAATGAGATGGGTGTTCTCTTATTAGATTACATCTGTGCAGCTCGCAAGGAAAATGGTACAATGCCAGAAAATGCAGTGGCAGTAAAATCCATCGTTTCCACACCACTTGCAGATGCAGTAGCAGCACACTACGGTGTAGAACTTAGAAATGTACTGACAGGATTCAAATGGATTGGTGATCAGATTGCCAGATTAGAAGAAGCAGGAGAAGTAGAACGCTTTATCTTTGGTTTTGAAGAAAGCTACGGATATTTGGCAGGTTCTTACGTTCGTGACAAAGATGCTATCATCGGTTCTATGTTAATCTGTGAGATGGCTGCATATTACAGAAGCATCGGTTCTTCCATCAAACAGAGACTGGAAGAAATCTACGCAGAGTATGGTCGTTACTTGAACAAGGTAGACAGCTTCGAATTCCCAGGACTTTCCGGTATGGATAAGATGGCTGGCATCATGGAAGAATTAAGAAAGAACCCTCCAGCAGAAATCGGTACATACAAGGTAGTAGAAGTTGTAGATTACCAGAACCCAGAAAAGACAGGCCTTCCAGCAGCAAACGTTCTGATCTTTAAGTTAGAAGGCGGTGCAGAAGCTATCGTTCGTCCTTCCGGTACAGAGCCTAAGATTAAGACTTACTTTACTACATTAGGTAAAGATCTTGCGGAAGCACAGAGCATGAAAGATGAGCTAGCAGCAGCCCTTGCTCCATTATTTGCATAAAAAAACATAAAATAAGCATAAATTTTCAGCCCTTGTCCGTTGACAAGGGTTGTTTTTCGTAGTAGAATAATAGCCAATGCGTAGGTGGTGCATTTTTATGCATCATATAACAAACAAATTTTATAAAAGATGTAATGGAGGAAGAATTATGAAAAAATTAACAGCGTTATTATTAGCACTTGTACTTACATTTTCTATGACAGCTTGTGGCGGATCTAAAGATTCCGACGATGCTGGCGCATCCAAAGAGACAGTGACAGCAAAGGTAATCGAAATCGACCTGACAGAAGAAGAGTATGCGTTTGGTGTAGATAAGACAAACCCAGAGTTATTAGCAGACGTAAATGCATTTATCGCAGAAATTAAAGCAGACGGAACATTAGATGCAATCTGTGACAAATACTTTGGAAATGGCGACAAGACACCAGTAGAATCTGCAAAACTGGACGACTCTAAAGATCAGCTTGTTGTTGCTACAAACGCAGCATTTGAACCATTTGAATATACAGAAGGTGACAAATACCTTGGTATCGATATGGAAATCGCAGCATTAATGGCAGAAAAAATGAACAAAGAATTAGTTATCGTAAACATGGACTTCGACGCAGTTTGCCTTTCTGTTGGTCAGCAGAAATGTGATATCGCTATGGCAGGACTTACTGTAAACGAAGAAAGAAAAGAATATGTAGAATTTTCCGATACTTACTACCAGGCTTCTCAGAGATTAGTAGTACCAAGCACAGAGACAGCTTTTGACGAATGCAAAGATGCAGATTCTGTAGTAGAAGTATTAAATACATTAGAAAAAACTGATAAGATCGGTGTACAGCAGGGAACAACAGCACAGTTCTATATTGAAGGTGATGCAGATTGGGGATTTGATGGTCTTCCAGCAACATGCCAGCCATATAAGAGCGGTTCTTTAGCAGTACAGGATATGTTAAACGGAAACACCAAATATGTAATCATTGATGCAGCACCAGCCAATGCAATCTGTACAGCCATCAATGAGATGCGTTAGTTTTTAGATAGAAAAGGAACAAAATGGGTAGTTTTGAACAAAAAGTAGCAAAGTTTATAGAGATTTTCTGGCAGCAGAGTGGCTATGTTAAGGTAGTGGAAGGATTACAGAACACCCTTCTCATTGCCTGCGCAGGTTTGGTTATCGGTATCGTTATTGGTACTTTGATTGCCACAGCCAGAGTTCTGCCAAAATATAAAACACTGCCAAAGGTATTAAATGCCATCTGCGGCTTTTATGTTTCCTTATTTAGAGGAACGCCTATCGTAGTACAGCTTCTGGTATTTTACTATGTACTTCTTCCACTGATGGGTTGGAACATCAGCGGGGTACAGGTAGCCATCCTGGTATTTGGTCTCAACAGTGGAGCCTATATTTCCGAGGTAATGCGAGGCGGAATCCAGTCCGTAGATCCAGGTCAGATGGAAGCTGGCCGTGCAGTGGGATTGAGCTTTGGAACCAGTATGTTAAAGATCGTGATTCCACAGGCAGTAAAAAATATTCTTCCAACACTGGGTAATGAATTTATTGCCCTGATTAAAGAGACTTCCGTAGTAAGTTTCGTTGGTGCAGCAGACCTTTATGTTGCATTTAACTACATTGGAAGCAACAGTTACGAGTTTATGGTGCCATATCTTGTGATGGCTCTCATTTATATTGCACTTGTGCTGGTGATTTCCCTGCTTATTAAATTGATGGAAAGGAGCCTGCAAAAGAGTGATAGACGTAATTAATCTGAAAAAGAATTTCGGCGACGTAGAAGTCTTAAAGGGCATTGATCTGACCGTCAACAAGGGAGACATCGTAGCCATTATCGGACCATCTGGTTCTGGTAAAAGTACATTTCTCCGCTGTTTAAACTGTATGGAAGATCCAACCAGCGGAAGCATTATATTTAATGGTGTTGATATCGCCGATATGAGCGTTGATATCAACGTACATCGTCGCCATATGGGTATGGTATTCCAGCACTTTAACTTGTTTAACAACAAGAATGTGTTGCAGAATATTATGATGGCGCCGGTATATTTAAGATGTAAAGATTTAAAGAAGGCAAAAAGAACTAATACATGGAATCGTCTGACAAACATTTTCCGCAAGGAGAAAAAGGCGATGATCGAGATTAACACCACAGCAGATCAGATTAAAGCAGAGGAAAAGGAAAGAGCCATGAACCTGCTTCAGCGAATCGGTCTGGAAGATAAGGCGGAGGTATATCCTTCCACTTTATCCGGTGGACAGAAACAGCGAATCGCCATCGTGCGTTCCCTTGCCATGGAACCAGATGTGATTCTCTTCGATGAACCAACATCTGCTCTGGATCCAGAGATGGTAGGAGAAGTATTGGAGCTGATGAAACAGCTTGCTGCAGAGGGCATGACCATGGTTGTGGTAACACACGAGATGGGATTTGCCAAGGAAGTAGCAAACCGTGTAATATTCATCGACGAAGGTGTAATCAAAGAAGAAAATTCACCAAAAGAGTTTTTCGAAGCGCCAAAGGATCCAAGACTTCAAGAGTTCTTAGCAAAAGTATTATAAATGGGATAGAGCGCAGGCAGAGATGTCTGCGTTTTTTCTGTTTCCAGTTTTCCATGTTTTTCCTATTGTGGTAAAAGCTCAAATTTGCTATAATAAAATTAATTATGCCAGTTAATTATTTCGTAGGAGACGGTTATGAAAGAAGAATTTTTTAAATGGAAGGACTATACCAAAAGTCAGGGTGAGTTAGTTTTTCCAGTAGATGAGATGGGTGAGATTTTCTTGATCAATTTGGAAAATGATCAGGTGTACCTCTCCAAGAAATGTTGGAAACTTCTCTTTGAAAAAGATCGTTTAGGGGCAAAGATTACAAGAGAAGTCTTTGAAAATTGCTTGTCTGAGAAAGGAAAACATGCCTTTCGACAGGCTATTTCCCGATTGCAGATGGGAAAAGCAGCTCGCTCCAGTTGCCACGCCACCGTGCGAGGAAAAGCAGGGGTATTGAGCTCTGTAATTTATCTGTACCGTATTGACAATTGCAAGGAAATTCTCGGACATATCTCTGT
>CAYLUV010000050.1:0-13528 GCA_964386955.1 uncultured Lachnospiraceae bacterium | reverse complement strand
CTGAACGGCCAGCAGCGGCTTGTAAAAACCTATACCCTCGCTCCGGATATCGACCCGGAGACGCTGAAAGAGCCGTCATTCGAGTATGACGGCTTTACTTATTCCTGGGCCTATACCACGAAAGAAGAACACCCCTTCCTGGAAACCAAGGATATGGTGCAGATCATTACCGTGGAAACGGCCAAAAACGATTTGACTCAGATCCTTGCCGAGCTGGCGCCCAGCATCGAATACGATGATGGCAGCTTTTCCGGTGAGCTGTCTTTGGACCACACTACCCTGACTACTGAGGCGGCTGGCTACACCACCAAGTACAGCAAGACCACCGAGACCAAGGTGATCGGCAATCTGGACCGCAACGATATGTCTTATGTCCCCGCCACCACCGTCAAGAACGGTAAGACACTGTCCCTCGCCAATGTAGATTGGCAGGTCACCGGAACGGCGTTGGTCGGTGAGTCTCTTGTCCCTTCTCAGTTCCAGGCTGTCGCCACCTACTCTGCTACCAGCAGCTATAAAGCAGCAACCGGCTATGTTACTACCGCCGAGTATCATGGAGAAGTGAAATCCGAAGGCATCAAGAGCATTACCTATACGGTGGTCTATACCGGCACGGAGATCCTGCCGGAGCCCCCGGAGGACCCCGCAGGCTTCAAACTCACTTCCGAACAGGTGCTTATGGCCGCAGTCATTCTGCTCTCTCTGCTGCTGATCGGCCTTCTGATTTTCCTGTTCCTGCGCCGCAAGAACGTCTATGTCTATGTCCCCGGCGACAAGCCTCGTGACTATAAGCTGATTGCCAAGTTCCGGGTTGATGCCAAGTACCCCAGCATCAACCTCTGCGAAGTAGACCCCTATCCCACCGGCACAGTCGCCATTGAGCTGAAGCGTTCTCTTGCCAAGAAGCTTGAGGGCAAGGAATTCCATGTTCACTGCGCGAACGGCGCCCACACCTATACCGTTCTCCAGAGTAAACCGGGTGACTGGCATGAGTTTGATGTAGACACCCTTGCGACGATTGAGGAGGTACCGACATGAAACGACTTCTCTCCATGGCCCTGCTGCTCGTGACGATGATCTCCTCCATGGCGGTCAGTGCCAGTGCAGCAGACTACACCTTCGACGGTGTTGACACCACCGACTTCTATCCCTCCACCTCCTACGAGGAAACCTCCAACGCCCGTTATAATTACGGCTGCACCAATCTGGTTGATTATCAGATTCCCGAGCTGCCCTATGGTGTGCTCTCCACTACTCAGACCGGCATCATGGAAAAGCGGGTCTTCACCAACCTCCAGCAGAGCATCGGCGGTGTCGTTGGCAACGGCGTCTATGGTGTGACCGGCAGTTACGGTGTAAGCGGCGGCTCCAGTGTGCTGGCTCCCGGCGTTTCGCTTGGCGGCAGCACGATTCTGCTGCCCAATCCCACCGCATTTACCGAGTATTCCAAAGACTTCTGTCTGTCCAATGGCGCTGTCGGCCGAATCTCCATTCCTGCCATCGGCATCAGCCGTTACTATGTGTGGGAGGGTGAGACTTCCAGCAGCATGAGCAAGGGATTGGCTCATTTCTCCTCCACCTCCGTTTGGGACGGCAATGTTGGCATCTGCGGCCACAACCGCGGTGCCAAGTATGTGATTGGCGACATCAAGGAACTGGAGCCCGGCGATAAGATCACCTATACCACAAGCGAAGACACCCGGACCTATGAGGTTGAGATCGTCACCACCATCCGCAATGACGATTGGAGTTATCTGGAGGCCACTTCTGACAACAGAATCACCCTGATCACCTGCGTGAAAGACGATGCCAGCCACCGTTGGTGCGTCCAGGCGGTAGAAGTCGATTGAAGTGTGCGTCTCCTTGCTCTGTTGAAAAACCTGTTTACTTTTCGTAAAAGCAGGATATAACAGATAAAAGGAGGAAACCACTCATGAAGAGATACTTCAATAAGCTGATGACCTGCGCTTTGGCCTGTGCCATTTGCCTGAGTGCAGTTGTACCTGCATTGGCCGCAGAAAGCAATTCTGAACTTACGACTGCCGCCGCCTATCTTCGCGAGAAAGGGATCATGGTCGGTAATGAAACCGGTGATATGATGCTGGACAAGGGCCTGACCCGTGCGCATCTGGCAGCATTACTCACCCGTATCATTGGCAATCCCGATCATGTGGCATCGGAACAGGATTACTATTCCAAGCAGTGCACCTTTACCGATGTCCCTGACTGGGCAAAGGTCTATGTGGGTTACTGTGCCGCCAATCATCTGGTAGCAGGCTACGGAAATGGGCTGTACGGTTCCAATGATCCGGTAACGCCGGCCGCTGCCTGTACGGTCATGCTCCGCGCCCTTGGTGATGTGGGCACTGACTGGACTTATCAGACTGCCTGCCAGACGGCGCTCGATTTGGGCCTTGCCCCGGCAGATGCACTGGACGGCAGTACGATGACCCGCGGCGACATGGCGATCCTGATCTACCGTACCATGGCTCAGATGGGCTATGATATCGATGTTCCTGAGTACACCGAGAAAACAGAGGATACAAACACAGGCGCAATCAGCAGGAATGCGGATGGGTCTATCAATGTTCCCTCTGATGGTTCTCAGTATGTGCCGCAGGCTGGGGATGTGATCCGCTGTGATGATGGCAGCAACTACACCATCACTGATGTCAGCCGCTATGATAAGAACATGTTTGCCAGCGGCCCTCTGCCTGAGCTACCCGAACCCACCTGCGATTGGAGCCTTCTGCCTCAGCCGGACCTTCCTGATGCGGAGGTAAGACGGTTCCATCTGGAGAGCGGCGATTATATGTTCGTCCGCAATCTCTATGAGACCCGCCGAATGCTCTATACTCTGTATAATGCCATCGGCAGCAATCCTGAGACCTGGCAGAATGGTGCCCCTGTCCTGCATCCCAGCGGAAACCCCAAGGTGCGCATCAATCTGACCATCACGGAAACGCAGAACCCGGAGTGCTTCTGGCCCTGGAGAGAAAGCGAGATCATTGATCCGTTCAACTCCAATCCTTGCGGCACTCACTCCCTTGAAGCGTGGGATGTCTATAAAGATGGCGTGTTCCTCAGAACGGAATACGATGTCTACCATTCAGCAAAATGAAATATTGCTCGCAAGGCGGTATGCAGACAGCATACCGCCTTTGCTATACCCTCGGAAAAATCATGTCACGTACCAGATCTTTTCCACAATTCTCACCACATTTTTCACATGGAGGAATGTCATGAAGAAACGATTGTTATCGGTGCTCCTCGTCCTTGTCATGATGCTGGGACTCATTCCCACCACCGCCTTGGCAGCGTCTTCTGAGCAAGAAGCGCTCGGTGAGATCGACATCTACAACGGCGGTGTCAGAATGTCGTATCTGTCTATCAACGGACGAATCCGGGAGCAGATCTATACCTACTATAACCATGTTACCCCCAGCGGCTCCGTTAAGGAAATCCCTGCCTACTGTGTGAACCCCAATGACAAGGGTGTGCCTCAGACCGTAGGCGAGGGTGAAAGCATTCAGTATCTGGCCGATGAGAAAGCGGCTGATCCCAAGGTCACCGGCATCATTGCCAACGGCTATCCCAACCGCGGCTTGGGCGAACTGGGCCTTGAGAATAAGTACCATGCCTATTACGCAACCAAGATGGCTCTTTGGTGCTACCTGCTCTCCCATTGGGATATTAACAATCTGAAGGTCAATCCAAATCTGACCGGTGTGGAGCTGCAGCGTGCCCAGAAGATTCTTGCCGCCGCCAAGGACATCTACCGCCGTGGTACTGCATGGACGGAGAACCTGTCTCCGAACATCTCCTGCACGCCTGACCGTGATGTTGCCTATGAGGTAACTGTCAATGGCCGGCAGTATAAGCAGCAGATCTTTACCTTCTGGTCCAAGACCTGGATCTGCGACTACACCGTGAATGTGTCCTTCACTGATCCTGCCAGTGTCCCTGCGGGCACCAGAATCGTGGACATGAACAACAACGATATCACCTCGATCACCACCAGCGGCACCGGCGACGGATATGCTGGTCAGTTCAAGGTGCTGTATCCCGTTGACAGCATCGCCGGACAGACCGGAAGCGCGCAGCTGTCCTTTGATACCAATGTCTATCAGTACGCAATCTTCTACGCTTCTGTAGTCGAGGTGGATAAGTACGGCAAAATTCAGAATTACATGGTGGACACCGACCCCACCCGTCTCATGGAGCTGTCCATTTACAGCAACTATGGTGATGAGCCCGAGGAGGAAATGGACACCGGCTTGCAGATCGTCAAATACGAGGCAGGCACTACCATCCCTCTGAGCGGCGCCATGTTTGAGGTCGTTGGCCCTGACGGCGCTACTGTCGGAACCTTTACCACCAACTCCTCCGGCAAGATCCGCATCCCCCTGACCCTCATTGGTAATTACACCGTGTATGAACGGGTCGCACCCGACTTTTACCTGCTGAGTGAAGAGCCTGCCCAGAATGTTCAGGTCGTCTACGGCGAGGTGGCCGAGGTCGTCTTTGAGAACGAGCCCTACGGCAATCTCCGCATTGAAAAGACTTCCAATACCGGCATGAACCTACCCGGTGCCATGGTCACGGTCACCCATATTGAAAGCGGAAAAACTTACTCTGCGGAGACCAATTCCGCAGGCGTGGCCATGTTCAACGAGGTCAAGCCCGGTGCTTACCGAATCCAGGAGACCGCAGCACCCTCTGGCTGGCTGCTGAATGACACCATCTATACCACCAATGTGGTGGCCGGAGAAACGACTACATTCCATCTGGTCAATGAAGAGCTGCCCGGCTTGCGTATCATCAAGTATGACCGCAAAAATATGGTGGCTATGCCTGATGTCACCTTCGAGATCTGGCGTGATGGCGTTTCCCTCGGTACGTTCCGCACCGACGAATTCGGCGAGATCCTGCTGACCGATGTAGAGCCCGGCACCTACCGAGCGGTGGAAGTGGATACCGGGAATGACGGTTACATCCTCGACACCACTCCCCAGGAGGTAGAACTGGAAGCTGGCGACGGCATCAAGGAACTGATGTTCTTCAACGACGTCAAGCCCGGCCTGCGTCTGGTGAAGGTAGATAGCGCTGACCCCTCCAAGGTCATCCCCAACGTCCTGTTTGAAATCAAATCTGTTGCCGGCGACTACGGCCCCGAGGAGTTCCGAACTGACGAAAACGGTGAGATCGACCTGAGCAAGCTCCCGGCTGGCGCCTATGTGGTAACTGAATTGTCCTGCCCGGGCTACGTCATTGACGAAGCGCAGCGCATCATTCAGCTGGACCCCAACGAGGATGCTCAGTTCGTATTCACCAACAGCATCAAGCCCTCTCTGCAGCTGATCAAGCTCAGCTCCGATGGTTCAGCCCTGGAGGGCGTAACCTTCCGCATTGCGAAGATCGAAGATGGTACTCACTATCTGGATCGTACCACCAATAAGAACGGTGAGATTCTGGTCAGTAATTTGGAGCCCGGGGTCTATTCCGTGCGTGAAACCTCTACGGTGTCGGATCACATCATCGACCTGCGTGAGTACAAGGTGGAGCTGTTCCCCGGAAAGACCAGCACCCTGGTCATCGAGAATCAGATCCGCCCCAACCTCTATGTTTATAAGCACGATGCCGATACTGGCAAGCCCATCCCCGATACCGTGTTCATCGTCCGTGCCGCTGACGGCCACAGCGTCGATGAGATCCGTACCGGAACGGACGGCCGTGCCGAGCTGAAGAACCTGCTGCCCGGCGTCTATGAAATTACTGAGAAGTCCGTTCCTTCTCCTTATCTGCTGGATGCTCCCAGTCAGCTGGTAACCCTCTATCCCAACCGTGACCATACGGTGTACTTTGAAAACCATCAGAAGCCCAGCCTGACCGTCAACAAGATCTGCAGCGTGACGGGCGAGCCTCTGAAGGGCGCAAAGTTCCAGGTGACCTATGCCAGCAACGATACCGAAAGCGGCGAGATCAATGATCTGGGTTATTTCTATTCCGACGAGAATGGCCAGTTCAAGATTTCCAATCTGAAAGATGGCTGGTATAAAATCACTGAGCTGGAGTCCGTTCCGGGCTATCGGATCAAAGATCCCGCCACGCAGGAAGTGTTCGTCAAGGCTGGCGAGAGCAAGACCGTAACCTTCGAGAACACCCCTCTGAGTGCTCTGGTGGTCTTTAAGTTTGATTCCGTTACCGGAGAGGCCGTGAAGAACGCCGTCTTCCAGGTCAAGTACCTCACTGGCACTTCCGGCACCGGCGGAACGGTCATTGGCACCTATAAGACTTCGACCAGCGGCAGCTTCACCGTTACAGGTCTCGACGAAGGCACTTATATCGTCGAGGAATTGGCCAGCGATAGCGGCCATGTCATTGATACTGCGCCCCAGACCGCCTATATCAGCGGCAAGGATCAGGATGTGGTAGAACTGTACTTCGGAAACTCTCCCAAGGGTGCTTTGCTGGTCAAGAAGATCGACACCGTGAGCCGTGAGCCTTTGTCTGATGTGGAGTTCTTCGTCACCACCTCTGATGGCACTGTTGTGGGCGACGCCAACGGCAAGTTTACCACCGACAGCGCAGGCACCTTCCTGATCGAGGGTATCGACCCCGGCACCACTCTGGTCGTAAAAGAGGTCCGAACCAAGGATAACAGCTACATTCTGGACGATACCCCTCAGACCGCCCGTATCAAGGCCGGCCAGACGGTCACTCTGGAGTTCCGGAACCAGCCCAAGGGCAATCTGATCATCAACAAGTTGGATTCCGTAACCGGCGAGCCTTTGAAGGGCGTTACCTTCAAAATCACCTATGCCGATGGTTCCTATGTGGATGCCGAGGGCGGCAAGCTCTCCACCAAGGGCACCTATGTGACGGACGCCAACGGTCAGATTGTGCTGTCCAATGTCAGCGGCACACTGGTCGTGACCGAGGAGAAAACGCTGCCCAATTACAGCATCGATCCCGAGACCCGCAGCCAGACTGTGGTAGTCAATCCCGACGATACCCAGACCCTCACTTTCTACAATGACCCCTATGGTTCTTTGCTCATTACCAAGGTGGACAGCGTTACCAGAAAGCCTTTGAGTGGTGTGGAGTTCAAGATCGCCGGCTGCAACGGTTGTGAGTATCCTGCAGGAACCTATACCACTGACAGCAACGGCACCATCCATCTGAAGAGTGTCCCCAGCGGCTGCTATGAAATTTTTGAGACCAAGGCCAAGGACGGCTACCTGCTGGACAATACCGTTCACACCGTCAAGGTGGAAAGCGGCAAGTGCAAGGAAGTTACCTTCGAGAACACCCCATTGGGCGACCTTGTCATCAAGAAGATGGATGCCGTCACTAAGGAGCCTCTTGCGGGCGCCATCTTCCGTGTGACCACTGCGGACGGAGCTGCCGTGGGCAACACTGGCGGCGAATACCGCACCGATGAGCGGGGCTACATCTCCATTTCCGATGTGGAACCCTCCAGCGTGATCGTGTCTGAGGTACAGGCTCCGGAAGGCTACCTGTTGGACGACACCCCCAAGACCATTGAGATCAAGGACCACCAGACCTATGTTCTGGAGTTCTTCAACCAGCCTTTGGGCAGCCTCATCATCCACAAGCAGGACTCCGTGACGAAGGCACCTCTGGAGGGTGTCCAGTTCAAGATCACCTACTCTGACGGCCGTGTGGTTGACGCCGATGGTGGCCAGCTCTCCTCCAACGGTTTGTACTGGACCGATAAGGAGGGCATGATCAAGATCGACGGGATCACTGGCTCCATCAATGTGTCTGAGGTACAGAGCATCCCGGGTTATACCATCCATGAGGAGACACGCACCCAGACCGTGGTTGTGAACACCAACGACACGCAGAGCCTGTATTTCTACAACGATCCTATCGGCGGCGTGGAGATCATCAAGGTCAATGCCGATAAGAAGACCGAGCGCATCCCCAATGTGAAGTTTGAGATCCGCCGTACGGATGACGGACTTGTGGATACTGTGACCACCGATAAGAATGGCCGCGCATTCCTCTCTCTGGAGGATGGCCACTACTACGCCGTTGAAATCGAGAGTGCGGATGGCTTCGAGCTGGATAATACGCCTCACTATTTCGAGGTGAAGGACGGAAAGACTACCACCCTTACCGTCGAAAACAAGGCCCTGTCCGGTATTCTGATCCATAAGATCGATAGCGTTACTGGTGAGGGCATCTATGGCGTGACCTTCCTGCTCTACGATGGCAATAAGAACCCCATCGGCCAGTATGAATCCGATCAGGACGGCTGGGTGTATATTACCGGCCTCACCGAGTCCGGCCGCTACTACATCCGTGAGCTGGAGAATGAGGGCTATAATGTGGATACCCAGCTCAAGACCGTCTATGTGAAGGCTGGCAAAACCATTGAGATCGAATGGGAGAACGAGCCCATCACCGGCCAGATCCAGATTTACAAGTACGCTGCCGAGTATAATGAGATCACTGGCACCGCACCCGGCACTCCTCTGGCGGGCGCAGTCTTCGAGATCATCAATGCCCGCAGCGGCAAGGTCGTGGACTACATCACCACGGATGCCCGGGGTGTAGCCGCCAGCAAGGCACTTCCTTTGACCCGCTACCAGATTCGTGAAGTCAAGGCTCCGGCGTACTGGCAGTTGGATTCCACTGTCCATGATGTGACGCTGGAATATGCAGGTCAGATCATCAAGCTCTCTGCCTACGACAAGCCCTCTTCTCTGGGCGTGTCCATCACCAAGCGGGGCAATGCCGAGGTCATGGCCGGCAGCCAGATGCGCTATGACATTACGGTGGCGAACACCAGCAATGTGCCTCTGGAGTCCTTCTACTGGCATGACCGCATCCCCACCGATATTGCCAATGCTACGGTGCTGTCCACCGGAACTTACAGCGCTCGTCTGACTTACCGGATTCTGTATAAGACCAACTACATGGCGAACTATCAGGTGCTGGCCTCCAATCTGCTGACCAGCAACAACTACAGCTTCGCTCTGAACGCCATCCCCATGCAGGCCGGCGAGGTCGTGACCGATGTGTACTTTGACTTCGGCACCGTGCCCATGGGCTTCCAGTCCGTGACCCATCCCACACTGAGCGTGATGGTCAAGGGCACCGCAGTCAATGGCTATCAGATGGTCAACCGCGCCGACGTGGGCGGTATGTATCAGAATACCTGGCAGACCGCACAGGCCAACTGGATCACCATTGTCCGAAAGATGTGGGACACCCCCACACTTCCCAAGACCGGCTATTGATCGATAACAGCTCAACTTAGCAACTGACAACAGCCTGTGCAGGATTCCTCTTCGTGGGGGCCTGCACAGGCTCTTCTTATCATGGAGGTTTTGATTATGGAACACATTCGTCTTCAGCTGATCCCCATTGAGGAAATGAACAAGGACCTGTATTGCCAGGACGGAATGCACAGCGACTATTTCCGTGAGTTCGTCCAGATGATGCTCTGTCATGCATGGAGCATTGGTTTTCTGCCTTCCGAGCTTTGGGATGCGATTCCCGACATCGCGCAGGCCGCTACCATGCACGACATCGGAAAGACCGCACTGCCTGAAACGATCATCAACAAAAAGGGCGCCCTTTCTTCTGCGGAACGGGAGTTTGTCAAAGCGCATACCATTCTGGGCGCTGCCATGGTGGAGATCGCTCTGGCTGAAATGAAGGACGATCCGATTTATGAGTATGCCCTGGAGATCTGCCGGCATCATCACGAGCGGGTCAATGGCCGTGGCTATCCTGACCGTCTGTGCGGTGGAGAAATTGCCCCCTATGTTCAGGTCATCAGTCTGGCCGACGCCTACGATGCACTTCGCAGTCCCAGAAGCTACCGGGATGCCATCTCGGATGCCCAGGCAGTGAAGAGGCTGCTGGACGAAGAGTGCGGCGCATTCGATCCGGATCTCATTGATTCTTTTGCGCCGATTCTCGGTGAACTCTGGGAACTGGCACAGCATGTGTCTGAGGACCCGAACCATGAACGAGAGAGAAAAGAACAGTCTTTCTGAAACCGCAAGTACAGCGCGCATGATCCATGGGGCGATACGAACGGGAAAAGCCATATCCGGCGCTGCCAAAGGTGCCGCGATGGGAGGGCCTTACGGGGCGGCAATCGGTGCAGTCCTTTCCTCCAAAAAGCACATCGCAGTGATACTGGCAGCGGTTATTGTCCTGCTCATGCTCCCGGTTCTTTTCGTCCTCATGCTCCCATCCGTCATCTTCGGTGGCTTGACCAGTCCCAATTCAAGTACCAATCCGAATCAGCCCATTCTGAACGATACACCGGCCATCATCGAAATTACCAATGATCTGGCCTTCGCCATCAACCAGATCCTTGGCGAAGGCATCGATGATGTTTCCGTGCGGATCGCGCAGGACTTCTCCAACACTTCCGGGGACAACTATGAGATCATCAATCCCTATGAGGGCAATCTGATCAGCAACACCAATTCCTTTTTGGGCCAATACTGTGCGGCAAAGAATCTGGACTGGAGATCCATTTCTCCCTCAGACCTTGAAGCCATGCTGCGGGCCGGGAAAAGCCATCTCTACACCTACACCAGCACAACCGAGACCAGATGGGTGGACGCAGATGATCCCGACACCCCGGATGTGGTCGAGCAGGATTCTGAGCTGTGGTACATTTACACCATCGTATATAACGGTGAACGGTATTTTGCAGACACGATCTTCCAGCTCAGCGATGACCAGAAAGCTCTGGCCGATGACTACGCATGGAATCTAAGCCTGTTCCTCGGCGACGGTATGTTCCAGGGCATCTTCTCGGATGAAGCCATGACGGGCATTCCATCCCTCGGTGACGTGACCTTCACAGACGGGGCAACAGAGGTGGTCTACTTCAATCAGCTGGATGAACGATACTGCAACGAGCCTTATGGCACCGACCACATCGGCGGCTATGGCTGTGGCCCAACGGCCATGTCCATTGTAGTCTCCTCTCTGACCAGCGATACGGTTGACCCGATAGAGATGTCCGAATGGGCCTATGAGAATGGCTATTGGTGCAGCAAGAGCGGTTCCTACCACAGCCTGATCCCCGGTGCTGCAGAACACTGGAATCTGCCCGTTGCAGGCTGTACTGCATCCGAGCCGCAGCGTATCTTGGATGCACTGGCCGATGGAAAGCTGGTAGTGGCTCTGATGACAAAAGGACACTTCACATCTTCAGGCCACTTCATCGTCCTGCGCGGCGTGCAGAACGAAAAGATCCTTGTCGCTGACCCATCCAGCTATAACCGGAGCCAGAAAACCTGGGATCTTTCCATCATCTTGAGTGAAGCCAGCCGCAGTGCTGCGGCCGGCGGCCCCTTCTGGATCATCGGATAAATGCAGCACACTTTCAAAATTCCCTCGCTAACCCATATATTTGTATTGCAAACTGCGATACAAATGGGTATAATAACTGTGAAAGGTGGTGCAATTCATGGCAAGCAAAACCGCAAATGTTACCGCGCGCGTACAGCCCGAAATTAAACAGCAGGCAGAAGATATCCTGGAGCGCCTCGGCATTCCCGTTTCTGTCCTGATTGATTCTCTTTATCGCCAGATCATCATGACCAACAGCATTCCCTATTCTTTTAGTGTCCCTTCCATTCCTACTCGCGATGCTATGTCTACCGCACAGTTTAACGATATGATGGAGAAAGGGCTGAAGCAGGCGAAGGCTGGTCAGGGCATGGATCTCGACGATGCGTTTGCCAGAATCAGCGAGAGCATCTAACTATGGATTATAAAGTTAAACTTACGGACCATGCTGTTGCACAGATGCAAGAAGCGGTGATCTATATCTCAAAGGTTCTTCAAGCATCCACTGTTGCAAAGCACTGGGCCGCCCGGATCAAAAAGGAACTCGCATCTCTGAGTACGATGCCGGCTCGTTACCCTTTAACGGAGGAAGAGCCGTGGCGCACCGAGGGCGTTCGCAAGATGTCCGTTGAAAACTTCCTGGTCTACTACTGGATCGATGAAGCAAAGAAAATCGTCTGGATCACCGCGATTGTCTATGCACGGCGTGACCAGCTTCGTGTGCTTCGAGAGATGCCACCTCAGTAACTCAATTAAAACTCAATACCTTTGAAAGCGTGTACTGCAGTTTGAAGTACACGCTTTTTTGTTCGACCGTTGATCCTCCACACGAGGAATCTACGGTCGAATTTTTTATTTACAAAAAGTTCATCATTTGGCGGGCCCATTTTCCCGTTGAGCGGTGCGTATTAAAGCGAAGGAATTCAGGAGGTTCCTATCATGAGTACAACCAAATATCGTTTGTTAGACTTTGCGACTGGATGCGAAGGCCATTGGCAGAACGCTCTCTACATTCCTTGCGGCCAATGTAATCGCCTTTGCAAGCTGGATCGTCGTGGCTGTCTGATGACTGTCTCGCCCGGTGGCGAGCCGGTTCTCATCGGCGTGAAGCGTTATGAGCGGCTGACTGGTCTGGACATCAACCCCGAAGAATGCTGCGGCAGCATCAGCCGGGAAACCTTTGAAACAGTTTACTCCAGATACCTGCTGTGGGAACTGGATTCTGCCAACCAGTGTCCGCTCCGTCAGCTGGATAAGAGAGTTCAATCCGACTAAATACCACACATCACTTTCGACCAAAGGAGGTTTTATGAAACGACCCAATATCAAATGCCCCTACTGCGGATCTCAGGCGTTCCTTCGTCCTGCGTCCGTCCTGAATAAGCACGGCCCCATCTATGACGGCGAAAAATACTACGTCTGTGCCCGATACCCATTCTGCGATTCCTATGTGAAAGCCCACGCCTTCAACCAGCTGCCCATGGGCACCCTTGCCAACAGTACTCTGCGGCGTAAACGCAGAGATGCACACATTGCGCTGCAGAAGCTCTGGGAACATGGCCTGATGACCCGCAAGGAGGCCTACCGCTGGCTCCAGACCCAGATGGGGCTTACCGCAGAAGACACCCATATCGCCAAGTTTTCCGAGCAGCGCTGTGAACAGGTCATCCAGCTCTGCCACCGATTTCCTCAACTCCGAAACATCGCAGCCTAAGAAAACCAAAATCCACCAAAGAAAGAAGGGATAACATGAAATTTGACCAGCCTTTGAATGACGCGCAGAGAGCCTTGGTAGAAGATACGCTCCCCGTTGCACGCTGGACCGTCCGCAAATACATCGCCAGCAACGAAAACATCGTTGGGCTCAGTCTGGAGGATCTTCATCAGGAAGCATATCTGGCCCTATGCGGAGCTGCTTCCACCTACAATGACCGCCATGCGCAGTTCAGCACCTATGCAGTCACTGTGATCCATAATCATCTCATCGACTACTGCCGGCGCATCTATTCCGGGAATCAGAACTTGCCCACGCTCTCCATTGACGCTCCCTGCAGCGCAGATGGTACATCCAATTTCCTCGAAAACGCCTCTGCCGTAGATGATAGCTTTGAGGAAAAATGCCTGTCCAGAATTTGGGTGAATGACTTTCTTGAGCAGCGGAAGGCCAGTTATA
>CAYLUV010000049.1:0-13627 GCA_964386955.1 uncultured Lachnospiraceae bacterium | reverse complement strand
ACTGGTGAATACGGTATACACCACGTTCTTCGATACCATGAGCACCTTTTTCTTTACGGAAACATGGAGAGTAGGATGTCAGTGTCTGAGGAAGATCCTTCTCATCATTTAATGTGTCGATAAATTTACCGATCATGGAATGTTCACTTGTTCCGATGAGGTATAAATCTTCTCCCTCGATCTTGTACATCATAGATTCCATCTCTGCAAAGCTCATAACACCGGTTACTACATTGCTGCGGATCATAAAAGGAGGAATACAGTAAGTAAATCCTTTGTCAATCATGAAGTCACGAGCGTAAGCGGTCATAGCGGAATGTAATCTTGCGATGTCACCCATCAAATAGTAGAAACCGTTGCCGGCAACTTTACCAGCGGCTTCCATATCGATGCCATTGAATTTCTCCATAATGTCTGTATGGTAAGGAATCTCATATTCTGGAACCACTGGCTCACCGAATTTTTCTAATTCCACGTTTTCGCTGTCATCTTTTCCGATTGGTACAGAAGGATCGATGATGTTTGGAATTACCATCATGATCTTTTTGATCTTTTCTTCTACTTCTTTTTCTTCATTAGAAAGATCTTCCACTCTCTGTGCGTTGGCAGTTACCTGCTTCTTCATCTCTTCCGCTTCTTCTCTCTTGCCTTCCTTCATCAGGCCGCCAATCTGTTTGGAAATCTGATTACGTTTTGCACGAAGATCCTGTACTTCCTGCTTAATCTCTCTATTGCGAAGGTCAAGGGCGATCACTTCGTCAACCATAGGGAGTTTTGCATCCTGAAATTTGTTCTTAATATTCTGTTTTACAATCTCTGGATTTTCTCTTAAAAATTTGATATCTAACATGATATTATCCTCTCTCCATTTCTACTATGAAAATAGGGACTTTCACCCTTTCTTTTTATTACGATATTGAGGCAAATGAACTGCTTTTTTCTTCATTCTAACATACCCCAATAAAACCAAATCATTAGTCATTATATCGCAGAACAAAAGCTTTGTCCACGATGGATTTTTTCTTCTGGTTTTCTCGCATTTTTTTCTTGCCTTTTTTTTAATACCGATGTATAATTTTAAAAAAGAGATATCAGCTTTATCTTAAGGGTAAACCTCTCGAAAGGGAGCGACACAAAGCTACAGGGTCTAAGGTCTTTCGACTATGACAGCCAGTTGCCGCATTTATATAATGTGTTACGGATAATTCATTTTGATTTACCATTAGCGGCAAGTAAAGTTGACAGCTAATCATAATTGCATATGTTTTTCAGTAAAACTATCGAAAGATAGTGACACAAAGCCATAGGGTCTAAACCTTTTAGGTATGACAGCCGGTTGCCGTTGATACTTACGTTAAGTATCATTGATTTTCTGCCGAGTGCAGAGCTTCTCTCAGAGTTTGGTAACCGTTTGTACATTTTTGTATAAGCGGTTTTTTTATTACCCAGAGAGGACTTGTCCGGCGAGGAACCTCATTTCCTTTGAAAATCCCTTCCACTATTTTCGGATTTCTACTGAGAAACCGTGCGCAGAGTATAAATAATTAAGAAGGGGTTATCAAAATGAATCACAAAAGACTGGTACGCATTTCTACAATGTTCTTTCTTGGTCTGCTCATCGCGGTTTTTAGCTTTACCTCTAAACCGGTTTCCGTTGACGCAGCCAAGAAGGCAACTGTAACATCTAAAAAACAGAGCAAAGTAACAAAAAAATCGAAAAAAACAACCGTTTCTTCCAAGAAACAGAAAAAAGTCGTTAAGAAATCCAAAAAAGCCACAGCAACTACAAAAATCACAAACTGGAAAGCAAACAACGCTTCTTCCTTAGCTGGTGTCGTAGACCAGACCGTGTTAGATGGCTTTGAAGAACTTGGCTTTGTTGTTACCGTAGACAAACAGGAAGCAAACCGATATGGTTACACTGGATGCTTCAGCCCATCTCGTCAGATGATTATCTTAAAGAAAGCCGACACAAAGACTTTACTTCACGAAATGGGACACTTTGTAGATTTCGTAAATGATTATCCGTCTTCCAGCAAGGAATTCCAGAAAATCTATAAATCCGAAAAGAAAAAAGCGAAGAGTTTTTACAACTCTCCATCCTATACATTATCCTCTCCTAGAGAGTATTTTGCAGAATCTTTCAGTACATTCTACAGCAATCCTGCAAAATTAAAATCCAAATGTCCTAAGACATACGCTTACATGGAACAGGCTGCTCTTTCTGTGACTGCAGAACAAGTTAGCTACATCCAGAATCGTTACGGATTATACTAAAATTGATTTCCCGTGTTTCTGATTTCTTCTCAGAACCTATGATAAATGCCCGACAAAACAGACTGCCTTTTGTTTTGTCGGGCTATTTTTTTACCTCAATGATTTTTTTCTCTCCCTATTTTTTCTTTGTCTTCTTTCCCTTCTTTTCCTTTTCGATCTTTCTTTCCTTCCCATTTTCTTCCGCTTTCTTCGCCTCATCCATAGTATCCTCCGGTTCCCCCAGTTTCATAGGATCGCCGAAGGTGTAACCTGCTGCCTCTAAATCAGTAAGCACCTGATCTAAGGCCTGGGCATTGGATTCCGACACGTTGTGAATCAGCGGCACCGCACCGGGATGGATGTATTTTTTGAAATGTTCCACCACATAATCCTTTCCCGGCTGATTTTCCACATCATAATCCAGATATGCCATACTCCAAAAAATCGTCTTATAGCCCATATCCTGCACTAGTTTCAACACTCGCTCGCTGTATTCTCCTTTGGGCGGACGAAAAAGTGGGTCCATCTCATATCCGGTATATTCCTTCATGGCTTCCTCACATTCCTTTAGCTCCATCTTGATGGAACGGTTATCCAAACTGGTAAGATCTGGATGGGAGGCGGTGTGATTTCCCACATAATGCCCCTCCTCCTTCATTCGCTTTACCAGATCGGAGGCACTTTTGACAAAATGTTTCGTAATGAAAAAAACACCCTTCGCCTTATGTTTCTTTAAAACATCCAGCATTTGTCCTGTAAAACCGTTCTCATAGCCACAGTCAAAGGTGAGATACACCACCTTTTTTTCCTGTTCCGGCGCCACATAGTAGGCATCATACTGGGTGATATCCACCTCTTTTTGTGCCTCCGGCTGTGTGTGTTCCTTATTTCGCTTAAACCACCAGGCATATTTCGTATTGGGGAGATTTTCATAGCTGTACTGGGCATTTGCCACCTTCATGGTGGTTTCCACCTGATAATCTACGATAGACACGGTTTCTTTTTTCCCAGCACAACTCGTCAACAATAGGGGAAGAACAAGCAGTCCTCCGATATACCATTTTTTCATAAAACCCGAACTTTTCTTGTTTTTCCTATTGTATTCCCTCTTGCAGACAAATATGCTTCTACCAGAAATAGTCCTCCAGCACCTCCGAGAGAATCTGCCGTTCTTCCTCCGTCACTGCAGCCTCGGACAGAGCTTCCACCTCCGCCCGGGTAGGAATATCTGGCATTTTTTTCGCCTCCTCCCCACGGCCTGTTCGCCCATTAGATAGGTAATCTGTCAATGCCACCAAAATATTTCGTTTCGCCTCCCTGGTATTTCCAAGGGTATGTACCATCATTAAAAATAGCGACGCCACCATGCCGCTGGCCAAATATAGAATACCATCTCTAATATTTTCACCGCCGCTTCCAAAATAGGCAGAAATGCTGCCGAGCATCCCTACCAGAAGGGTAGCAAGAGAAAGGAAAAATACCGACTTGTCCCAAAACCCCAGTGAAATCCCCAAGATTCCCTTTCTGGAAAAATAGTGTTCCACAAAGGCTTCCACATTGCCGATTCTTCCAAACCGCTCATAATTTTCAAATCGCTTCTTTAACACCTGCACCCACTGACGTTTCGTCTTTCCGGCGTTTTCCGCTGCATTTTGCATTCTTTTATAAGAAAAAATGGTTATCATTCGTAACAACAGGCCAGCCACAGTAAGGGCAAAGATTGCTCTTCCACAGACTGTTTTTAACATAATTTCCTGTAACATAAAAAAACCCTCTTTCCTTCTAAGATTTGCCGTCATTATAACGGGAAAATCTTCATTTGGAAAGAGGATTCGCCTGACTTTTCATCGAAAGATTCCGACAATTTTTGCAGTTTACCTTCTAGTTCATCTTTAAGAACATGGCTGTTAAGAGCTTCATGGTATGTACGATAGCCTGCTGTTCAAATTCTTCATAAGTGATGGTTGCGCTGTTGTCTGCGTTGTCTGAAATAGCACGGATTACAACGAAAGGCACCTGATTCAGGTAAGCAGTCTGTGCCATAGCACCGCCTTCCATCTCTGCACAGTATGCATCGAAGTTGTCGATGATCCACTGTTTCTTCTCATTGCTGGAGATAAACTGGTCTCCCGTTGCCACTCTTCCTACGAAGCACTGAATCTCAGGGTTTACGATCTCGCAGGATTCCTTTGCAAGCTGGATCAACGCCTTATCCGCGCAAAAATAAGAGGTCTCCATACGAGGAATCTCTCCTAATTTGTAGCCAAAACCAGTACAATCCATATCGTGCTGTACCACATCACTGGAGATTACCACATCTCCCACCTTTAAGTCTTTGTAAAGACCGCCGGCAATACCAGTATTGATCACTGCATCTACGCCGTAGCAGCTTACTAAAATCTGTGTACAGATTCCCATGTTTACTTTACCGATACCGCTCTTTACTACAACGGCATCCTTATCCCAAAGCTTTCCACTGTGGAACTCCATCCCTGCCATGTTTTTTGTCTGTTTATTCTTCATCTGTCCGATCAATAATGCTACTTCTTCTTCCATTGCGCCGATTACGCCAATCTTTTTCATCTATCAAAACCTCCTATTTTTATTACATCATAGTTAACTCTATTCTATTGAAGATATTTAAAAAAGTCAACCAAAACCCAGTTGTTTTCTCACCTTTCAACGGTTATAATAATAAGAAGAGGATTTTCGCATCCTCAAGGGATTATTATTTTTTTATAGGAGGAAATAAAAATGACTTACAAGACAAAAGGGGTATGTTCCCAGCAGATAGATATCGAGATGGACGGAGACATCATCAAAAACGTTACTTTCTACGGCGGATGCCACGGCAACTTACAGGGTATCGCAAAATTAGTAGAAGGTATGAAGAAAGATGAAGTTATCGCAAGATTAGAAGGCATTCGCTGCGGTTATAAGGCAACTTCCTGTCCAGACCAGCTTGCACAGGCGTTAAAAACTCTCTAATTTTATCACAACAGTTCAGCCCATGCACCGAATAAAGTAGAAGCTATCGGCTTCCTTGGACGAACTGTTATCCTTTCGATTGTTCCATGATTTATCATCAGCAGGAGGCGCACACATTAATGAAACGAATTGTATTAACAGGCGGTGGAACAGCCGGTCACGTAACACCAAATATTGCTCTGATGCCAGCACTGAAAGAGGCAGGCTATGACATTCAGTATATTGGTTCCTACGACGGCATTGAGCGCAAATTGATTGAAGAGATGGGGATTCCGTACCACGGTATTTCTTCTGGCAAATTGCGCAGATATTTTGATCCAAAGAATTTTTCTGACCCATTTAAGGTAATAAAGGGTTATACCGAGGCTTCCAAACTTCTCAAGAAGCTGAAGCCAGATATTATTTTTTCTAAGGGCGGTTTTGTTACCGTTCCCGTAGTATTGGCTGCCAAACGAAGAGGTATTCCAGCCATTATTCACGAATCCGATATGACACCAGGTCTTGCCAACAAAATCTGTATTCCTTGTGCCACAAAGGTTTGTTGCAACTTTCCAGAGACCCTTTCCCATCTGCCCGATGGCAAGGCTGTCTTAACCGGTTCTCCAATTCGTCAGGAATTATTCCAGGGAAGTCGGGAGGAAGGGCTTTCTATTTGTGGATTTGATGACAGCAAACCGGTACTCTTGATCATCGGCGGAAGCCTTGGCTCTGTTGTGATCAACAACGCCGTTCGTGGCTGTCTGGATGCTCTTTTAGAGAAATTTCAGATTATCCACATCTGCGGCAAAGATCACGTAGATCCCGCTTTAGAAGGTAAGAAGGGCTACAAACAGTTTGAGTATGTTAAGAAAGAGCTGACACATCTTTTTGCAGCTACAGATATGATGATTTCCCGCGCAGGAGCGAACGCCATCTGCGAGCTTCTGGCTCTTCAGAAACCAAATATCCTTATTCCTTTATCTGCTGCCGCAAGCCGCGGTGACCAGATTTTGAATGCTGCATCCTTTGAAAAACAGGGTTACAGCTATGTGTTGCAGGAGGAAGAACTCACAGAAGATTCTCTCTTAAAAGCCGTAGAATATGTTTACAGTGAGCGAAAGAGCTATCAGAAGGCCTTAAGCGAAAGTACTTTAAACGATTCCATATCTATTATTATGAAATTAATTGAGGAACATAGAAAAAATCGGTAGAACATCGATTCTTCAATCGTTTTCCCCAACACAAAAAAGGACAGGTCCTATGGAAGTGATTCTATTTATCCCTTCCCGTAGAACTTGTCCTCTTTCATTTTTTACTATCTTTTTCATAACAAGGATACTATTTGATTCGTTCCTTTAATTCCAACATCCGCTTATCCAAGTACTGAATCATATCTGCACATTCTCTCAGCTCTTTTAAAACAGATTCGGAAGCTTCCTGTGGACATTTGAAGGATAACTCATATTCTAACTCAGCCCATACATCCATAGCCATAGTATGAATCTGAATCTCCACCTTCGTTCCCACGGTTCTTCCGGCTAAGGTAACAGGAACCTGTACCACCAAATGATAACTTCGATATCCGCTCATCTTCGGATCACGCTGATAATCCTTCTCCTTTAACACCTCAATCCCCGGCTGAGAAGAAATCAGATCTACCACATGATACACGTCCGTTGTGTTACGGCACAGAATCTTCATTCCTGCCACATCCTCCACATAGGCCTGAATGTTATCCACAGAGATTTCTTTTCCCTTTCGCTGCAATTTTCGCACAATACTCTCATCTGTTTTGATTCTGCTTTCCACTTTTCGAATCGGATTGTATCGGTTCGAGAAAAGGCACTCCTCTCCCAGAATTTCAAGTCTTGTTGTCATTTCTTTTAATGCTGCTCGATATAAAAGCAACATCCCCTTGTATTCTGTCAATGTGTCTCTTAAATCTGGTAATGCCATACCGTTTCCCTCCTTGTGAAATTTATATATGAATGTCAAAATCAAAAAGGGAACCCCTCTTTTCTCTCTGACATCTATATTTGAAGTTTTTAGAACATTTCCTCTGCATCGAAGATCATATCAAAGGCTTCTCCTTCCGGTTCCGCCTTAAATACCATCAATTCGCCCGTTGCAGGATGTTCGAACTCTATTCTGGTGGAATAAAGACCGATCTGTTTGTACACGCGTTTTACCTGCTGGAACAGTGGGTTATATTTGGTATCTCCGTAAAGTCCCACTCCACGGCTGGCACACTGTACCCGGATCTGATGGTGACGTCCTGTAAGAAGATGAATCAGTACAAAGGATAATACTCCTTCCTCTGTTTCTATCACATCCAGCACCTCATATTCCAGCTCCGCTTTTTTTGCCCCCTTGGTTCCTTTTTTTACGACCTTGGAGGTGTTTGTCTTTCCATCTCGAAGCAGGAAATCCTTCATGGTTCCTTCCTCCTGCGGAAGTTCTCCTGTTAGGATTGCCTGATAGTATTTGTCAAATACCCCGTCCAACATCTGTCCAGAAAGATCTGCCGCCGCTTCCTGGTTTCTTGCAAATACCATAACACCGCCTACTGGTCTGTCCAAACGATGTACCAGTCCCACATAAGGCTCTTCCTTGGTCTCACCCTTGTCAAATAGGTATTTTTTTATTAATGTCACCATATCTGGATCCCTGGTCTTATCACTTTGTACCGGGATTCCCATCGGTTTGATACATACAAAAATGTCTTCGTCTTCATGAAGTACCGTCAATTTTTTCATGGGCTGTCTCCTTTTCTCTTACTGTTTTACGGAACCGGTTACCCCCGGCACCAGCATTTTTGCCGCCTGAATGGCCGCCTTTACGGCAGAAATATTGCCTTCCACAATGACTGTGATTCTGCCGTCCCCCGCATTGTCATATCCCACCAGACGAACATTGGCACTTTTACAGGCTGCATCCGCCGCTTTTGTGGCACTGATCATACCGCTGGTCTCAATCATTCCTATACTTGTTCCCATTTCTGCCTCCTTTTTCTCGAAGTTTCCCAAGAATCTCCGTCAAAAGCTGATCCGCCACCTGTTCCTTGCTCATCAGAGGCAGTTCCTTTTCCTCTTCTTGGGTGATTATCACTACCTTGTTGGTGTCCAGAGCAAATCCCGCTCCCTCTTCCTTCACATTGTTGGCAACGATCATATCCAGATGTTTCTTTTCCAGCTTTGCCCGAGAATTTGTCAGCATATCTTTTGTCTCCATGGAAAATCCACAAAGGAACTGGTTCTCTCTTTTCTGTTCTCCCAGATATTTTAAAATATCTGTGGTTCGAACCAGGGGAATGGACATATCTCCCTCTGTCTTTTTCATCTTATTTTCCTGTATCGTCATAGGTCGATAATCCGCCACGGCTGCTGCCTTTATTATAATATCCTGTTCCGGTGCTTCCTTCTTCACTGCCTCAAACATCTCCTGAGCACTTTCTATCGGAAGAACTTTGACGAAAGGTGGGGCTTGGATGGAGACCGGACCAGAAACTAAAGTGACCTCCGCCCCTCGAAGCATGGCCATCTTTGCAATGGCATATCCCATCTTTCCCGTGGAATGATTACTGAGAAAACGAACTGGATCCAATGCCTCCCTGGTAGGGCCTGCTGTTATCAAAATCTTTTTCCTCAGAAGATCCTTCTCCTTGGCAATGGCTTTGTGGATATAACTTACCAAGGTCTCCTCATCGGGCAGTTTTCCTGCTCCCACATCCCCACAGGCAAGACGACCGGAAGCGGGATCAATCACCTCATATCCATAGTGTTCCAGCTTTTTCAGATTGTCCTGCACAATAGGATTTTGGTACATATGGGTATTCATGGCTGGCGCAATGATCTTCGGACAAGTTGCCGCCAGAGCAGTGGTAGTCAACATATCATCCGCAATGCCTCCCGCCAATTTACCGATTACATTGGCCGTGGCCGGCGCAATCAGCATGCAGTCTGCCTGTTGTCCCAATGAAACATGGGCTACATGAAACTGAAAATTTCGGTCAAAGGTTTCCACCAGACATTTATGATTGGTTAATGTTTCAAAGGTAATGGGATGAATAAATTTGGTGGCATTTTCTGTCATAATCACGTGGACATCTGCCCCCTGCTTGATCAGCATACTGGTTACATTGGCCATCTTATATGCTGCAATACTTCCCGTCACACCAATGACTACCGTTTTTCCCCGTAACATAAAACCCTCCTATTGCAATGCTTCAATCATCTTCTCAAATCCAGTGTATGTTCTCTCGGAAAGTACCTCCTGCAATACCTCTTTTCGGGAGGTATAAAAACGCAGAATATCCGCCTCAATGGCTGCTTTTTCTTCTTCCTTGCTCCAATATTTTACCAACGGATCTAACTGATCCTCCTCAGACTGTCCCTCTTCCTTCGCCAGGAAATATTTCAAATAAACCACATTGTAGATGTAAAATGCGTACTGATTGATCAGGTTTCGAAGGATAACCTGTTCATTTTTATGTTCCTTTGTTATCTTTGCTGTTCCAAGTACCGGAAGCACATATCTTCGCAGAGCATACCAGAAAATCTCCACATTCTTAGTTCTTCCTGCATACACATAGTCAATCAAGCTAAGAAGCATGCCAGGACGTGCCTTTTTGTTTACTGATTTTGCGATGGCATCCACCTCTGCCTCTGTGATGGCCATATCGTAAGATGGACTACATTTTTTCATGGTGCCATATAAGAAACGTCCAAAATCGTCGCTGAAAATATTCTTTGTCTTAAAGAAGAAAGCCGCCATCTCATCTTCAATTGGACCATTTTTCTTCTTCATATCTGCCGCAAACTGTGCGCCGTATTCCAGCAGTTCAGCCAGTTCCTCTTCCTTCTTCATAGCTTCATATAAACCAGCATAGTCGAAAGATGCATCCTCGTAGATCATGCATTTGATGACAAATCGCATCACATCGTAGTACAAGCCGTACTCTACTGCATCTTTAAGATATGCCATCAGCGTATCCATCGCCTCCTTGTGAAGCTTTTCTTCTGCCTCTGCAGAAAGAGCGGCCATAAAATCCTTCTTCTCCTGGTCTGTCATAGCCTTTCCTTTGGCACACTCTTCCACCACCAGCATATAGGCTGAATCATTCTGAAAATTCATTGTTTCGTTCCTCCTTGGTCATTGTACTGTAAATATAATAACATTGAGATGCCAATCCACCGGACTCCAGACGGTTCCACTTAAACCAGTTGCCAAAGGGATCCGTTGGTCTTGCCGGAATCGGATGGGAATCCAATACCAGATATTTCTCATTTTTTTCTTTGTAATCCACAATGGATACGTAATGTCCCGGTACATGGGATATGGCGACACATCCCTTCTGCAAATACCGTTTTACTTCAAATATATTGTAACTCTTCTTTACAAAATGAAAATCATAGGCATCGCCGTAGGTCTCGGCCGCCGCCTCAAAAATTCCATTGTCTGTGCCAAGACCGATCATGCGGTATCCTTTCTCCACCGCCAAATCTGCCATCAGCATAGGGTCTACAAATTGTCCATTCAGCGCATAAATCGCATTGGTGATTACCACCGCGCCGCAGCCCGCCGCTGCCATCTTGCCGCTGTAATCACTGACATTGCCATAGTCCTTTTTGCCCCAATCTGCATCGTACTGCAAGAAATTTCGATAAGGCTTTACATTCTTATTATACTGCCTTTCAAAGGTCCACCAGCTCTTCTCATCGGTTTGCTGCTTCTCTTTATCGGCAAATTCATTGATCACGTCTGCATCAAAGGAGATAAGTCCCATCCCTTTTTCATTTTTTTTCATCAGATACTGCCCTGTAGCCTTATTTTTCAGATAAAAATGGTCGTATTCTCGCACTAGACGCCATTTCTGGGAGTCTTCCTCGGATTCTTTCTCCCAGGTAAGCCCTTGAACCTTTCCTTTCTTATCATAGACAACATCCAGATATCCATCGGTTTTTAGACTTCGAATGACATACTGCTGATTTCCCTGAAAGGTAAGCTCCAGATAATAAAAACGGTCACCGCTGTAGCTTTTCATCACATAGATGCCATCTGCCAAAAGCTGCTTTTCCTGTCCGTTATAAAACATGCACTGTTCCCGGTATACACTGCGCTCCATCCATCCGATGGCATAATCCTTCTTCTTTTGAAAAATCACCTGCACATAGGATTCTGTCTTGCTCACAGCCATCACTCCGGTATATTTTCCTGCCTTTGCCAGATATTCGGAGCCATACTGGTCTGTATAGATGGGAACTGCCTCCCGTAAAAAGCCATATTCCATCTCAAAGTCTTCATCATATATCTCCTTTTGAAAACGACTTCGTATCTCCTCCGGATTTTCAAAATAGCCCTCCACATCTGCTTTGACAGAAATGGGAATCAGCATCGTTATCATCATAATCGTAAATAAAATCCATCGTCTCTTCATGCTGTTCCTCCTTTTGAAATATTATACCAATTTAACCGCTAATATGCTATACTAGATTTATTGGCGTAAAGCAAAACCAGAACGAAAGTGAGGCATCTAGTATGTTAGAAATCACACTATTAAAAGCACTGTACAATGAAATGAATCCCGGAACCATAGAAGGTGTCAAAAAATTCGACAACGAAGAATCCTCTGTATACCATCAGATGGCTCTAGAAGTACCGGAATTTCCAGAAATTAAGACCATCACTGCAGAGGTTCGCTATCTCTCCCACAACGGCACCATGTATTATCTCCACTATAACGATGATCTTATCACAGAAGAAGATATCAAAACTCCAAAGGCAAAGGCTGCTATCTTAGCCTTCTTCCAAAAATATAAACCAGAGTATCTCCTGCCAGAACTTCCTGAGGATGGCACCATCTTAGATTGCTTTGATATCGATAAAATCCCAGATTATCGTCCAAAATATGCGTTCCCGGGACTTGTGATGTATGAAGACATCAAAAACGGCACTGTATCCAAAGAACGAGACAATATGCCAAGCTTCCCTGGCCTTCGTATGTTAAACAATGACAAAAAGGAAGATGGCCGTCCTGTCACCGTTTCCTCCAAAGATAATGTCACACAATTCAACGGAAGTAACGAGGATTTTCAGAAAAAGATGGAGGAACTCAAAAAACAATTCAACATCAGCGACATTCTCGGTAACAATTAGTTTACAATTTTAATTTTATAATGCAAAAAAACGAACCAGAGACATCCTCTCTGGTTCATATTTTTGTAATAATTTAATATTTCAGTGACAAAGGAGTAAAATCTCATTTTCCTTAATTTTCGCCTTTTTTACCCCTTCAATTATTACATTTCTGTTACATTTCTTTCTTTTCTTTTAAAAAATGTTGCCTTGTTCACATTTTGGACACATTTGTGGGTTATACTTGCACTGTTAATTCGTTAAATATTTGATAGAAATAGATTAGGAGGCAACATGAAGAATTTCACATTTTCCGGTAAAAAGTTTTTCGTTTATGTTACAACTTTATTATTGACTCTCAGCTTTGGTTCAAAATTAAATAACACAGCAGTTGTTTCTGCTGATGAAGTGAAATATATTGTTAACACTGATGACTTAAATGTAAGAATGGATGCAAACAGTGATAGCGCGATTCTCACTGTTCTCGATAAGGGAACTGTTGTTACTGTTACAGGTAAAAAAGGAAATTACAGAGAGATTCTCGTACCAAGTTCTGAAGGAGCTTCTTCCTTATTTAACAGAACTGAAACAGCTTATGTGTACAGCAAATATATTACAAAAGGAACTACATTACCTACTACAGTAAGTGCTTCTACTAGCGGTTCTTCCAGCAAAGGACAGCAGGTTGTAAACTACGCGAAGAAGTTCGTTGGTAACCCTTACCGTTGGGGCGGCACAAGCCTTACCAAAGGCGCTGATTGCTCTGGTTTCGTACAGTCTGTTTACAAGCACTTTGGAAAGAAACTTCCACGTACCTCTTACTCTCAGAGAAAAGTTGGTACTAAGGTTTCCAGCTTAAAGAAAGCAAAAGCCGGCGACATCATCTGCTACAGCGGACACGTTGCTATCTACATGGGAAACAACAAGATCGTTCACGCAAGCACAAGAAAAACTGGTATTAAGATTTCCAATAACGCAGCTTACAGAAAGATTGTTTCCATTCGAAGAGTTTTCAAATAAAATACATAAAAACCGAGATACTTTCGTATCCCGGTTTTTTTTATGCCTCCACGGCCTCTATGATTTTTTCTACCAATTCTTCTACCGTACATCCCTCCGACTCGATTACCACATCTGCATATTTTTCATACAGAGGGATTCTCTCGTGATAGAGATCTTCCAAAGTCTGTCCCTTGGCAAGCGTGACACCCCTCGTCTTAATATTTCGAAGGCGAGCTAGTACCGTCTTCAGGGAAACCTTCAGATATAC
>CAYLUV010000048.1:0-13687 GCA_964386955.1 uncultured Lachnospiraceae bacterium | reverse complement strand
AGAAAGTAGATTTAACAGAAAAATTATTCAACGAATATGGTGTTAAATATGCAAATCGTAACGGCGGTTACACACGTATGGTAAAAATCGGTTTACGTAAAGGTGACGCTGCTATGGAAGTTATCCTTGAGTTAGTGTAGTCCTAAGTTAATAATTGCTAACCAACAGGTTAATAGATAAAAGTCAGTCCGAAAGGACTGACTTTTTTTGCTATACAGAAAAAGAGATTTGGAGTATAATTAGAGTGTATTTTTGTGTCATAGATTTGTTAAAATATAGTAGACAGAATGGGAATAGACTGGAGGAAAACAACCATGATAAGGGTGAAAGACCTTGTTTTTCGCTATTTAAAAAAGAATGAAAACGGAGAAGTGGTTCAGGAGATTACCGCCATTGATGGGCTGAATATGGAAGTTCACCGGGGAGAATTTATTGCCATATTGGGACATAATGGTTCTGGAAAATCTTCCTTGGCAAAGCATTTGAATGCTATTTTGTACCCTTCAGAGGGAGATGTATATATAAAGGATTGGAACACAAAGGAGGAAGCCAATATCTGGCACATTCGACAGAGTGCGGGAATGGTTTTCCAAAATCCAGATAACCAGATCATAGGCTCTTTGGTGGAGGAAGATGTGGCCTTTGGACCGGAAAATCTCGGTGTACCTACAGAAGAGATTTGGAACAGAGTGGCTAAATGTCTGAAAGCTGTAAATATGGAGGCTTTTCGAGAGTCCTCCCCCAACAAGTTATCTGGGGGGCAAAAACAGCGAGTGGCTATCGCTGGTGTGATGGCAATGGAACCAGACTGCATTATCTTGGATGAGCCAACGGCCATGTTGGATCCAAAGGGAAGAAAAGACGTAATTGACACCGTATATGAATTAAATCAAAAAAAGGGCATTACGATTCTCTTAATCACCCACAACATGGATGAGGTGGTGCATGCAGATCGTGTATTTGTGATGGATCAGGGAAAGATCATCCTCTGTGATAATCCAAGGAATGTTTTTCAGAAAGTAGAGGAATTGAGGGATTGTGGTTTGGAGATTCCCTATGAGACAGAACTGGCTTACCAGCTTAGAAAGGAAGGAATTCCCCTTCCAAAGGATATATTAACAAGAGAGGAATTGGTGGAAGCATTATGTCAATTAAGCTAGAAAATATATCACATCGCTATCCAGCCAATGGAAAGTTCACAAGATATGCCATTGAAGACATTTCATTAACCATAGAAAAGGGCGAATTTATCGCACTGATTGGACATACCGGTTCTGGAAAATCCACCTTGATCCAACATTTAAATGGACTTTTGAAGGCTACAGAGGGGCGTTATCTCTTTGACGGCGAGGATGTGTATGGGGAAAAATACGATATGAAATCCCTGAGAAGCAAGGTGGGCATGACCTTTCAGTATCCAGAACACCAACTTTTTGAGGTGTCTGTACTAAAAGATGTCTGCTTTGGACCGAAGAACATGGGAATGTCCGAGGAAGAGGCGATGGAAGCAGCAAAGAATGCCCTGGAAGCAGTGGGCGTGAAGGAGAAATATTTTGAGAAGTCTCCCTTTGAATTGTCTGGCGGTCAGAAACGACGGGTAGCCATTGCAGGGGTATTGGCCATGAACCCAGAGTATCTGATTCTGGATGAGCCAACGGCAGGATTGGATCCGGTGGGAAAACATGCTATTTTAAATCTGTTAAAGAGATTGCACGAAGAGAAGAGTATGACGATCATTCTCGTAACCCACAGCATGGAAGATGCGGCAGAGTATGCAGAGCGTCTTCTGGTGATGAACCAAGGGCATTTGATGCTTGACGGTACTCCGAGGGAAGTTTTCCAGAAAAAACAGGAACTGGAAGCTATGGGGCTATCCGCACCGGAGACAATGTATGTGATGGAGGCACTTTTTCAAAGAGGGTTAGCGGTAGATCAAACTGCCATTACCCTGGAGGAAGCGAAGGAAAGCATTTTACAGGCATTAGGAGAAAAGAGTAAGAAGCAGGAGGAGACAAAGGAACAATGAGAGAAATAACCATAGGACAGTATTATTTTGCAGATTCTCCCATTCACCGTTTGGATCCGAGAGTAAAGATAGCTTTTACCGGCATTTATATGGTCAGCCTTTTCTTTGGGAAAAGTCCATTGGCCTTTCTCTTGGCAGCCATGGTATTTTTGACTGTGGTGAAGATTTCCCAAGTACCTTTATCCTTTATGGTGCGAGGATTAAAGCCGATTGCGCTTATTATCCTCTTTTCTGTGGTGGTAAATATGTTTTTTGTGCCGGGAAATGTATTGGTGCGAATCGGTGTGATACAGGTGACAAAACAGGGACTGATACAGGCAGTTTTCTTAACCATACGATTGGCCCTCTTAATTATGGGAGCATCTCTTTTGACCTTAACCACGACACCGAACCAGTTGACAGACGGTTTGGAGAAGATGTTTGGATTTCTCAACAAAATTCATGTGCCAGTGCATGAGATTGCCATGATGATGTCTATTGCTCTTCGATTTATTCCGATTTTGACGGAGGAAACGGACAAGATTATGAAAGCCCAGATGGCTCGCGGGGCGGATTTGGAATCAGGAAATCTGATTCAGAAAATAAAAAGTTTAGTGCCAATCTTAGTCCCTCTTTTTGTGGCAGCCATTCGAAGAGCCAACGATCTTGCCATGGCTATGGAGGCAAAGTGCTACAATGGCAGCGAGGGAAGAACGAAGATGAAGCCGTTGTGTTATCAAAGGGAAGATAAGATGGGATATGCTTTACTTTTTGGATATCTTCTTTTGATGATTGGCGTCAATGTAATATCCAAGAAGATAGGACTTAGCTTTTAAAGATTTAACAGCAAAATAAAAGACAGAAACGGAGAAAAGGATGAAACGATACCGACTGATCGTGGCTTACGATGGAACAAATTACAGTGGTTGGCAGGTGCAGGACAATGCACCCACCATTGAAGGAGAACTGAATAAAGCCTTAACAAAGCTCTTAAAGCAGGAAATCCAAGTGATGGGGGCAAGCAGAACCGATGCAGGGGTGCATGCCCATGGAAATGTGGCAGTTTTTGATGCAGAAACCACAATTCCAGGGGATAAACTAAAATTTGCCCTAAATCCACTGCTTCCCGATGCGATTAAGGTGATGGAATCCGATGAAGTAGCGGCAGATTTTCATCCAAGATTTTGTGACACGGAGAAAACCTATGAGTACAAGATCTTGAATACCCAATCCCCACTCCCTACCATGCGCCTTTACAGTTGGTGGTACAGTCGTCCGCTGGATGTGGATCGCATGAATGAGGCCGCTAAACGGATACCGGGAGAAAAGGATTTTAAAAGTTTTTGTGCCGCGGGAGCGCAGGTACTTACCACGGTGCGTAAGGTAACGGGATGTGAGGTTTTCCAGCAAGGAGATTTGATTACCATACGGGTAAAAGGAGAAGGCTCCTTATACAATATGGTTCGCATCATTGCGGGAACCTTGGTACGAGTAGGGGAAGGAAAATGGGAACCGGAGCAGATCGATGAGATTATTGCAGCTTGCGACCGAACAAAAGCAGGTCCGACGGCACCGCCGGAAGGGTTGACACTGATAGGAATAGAATATAAGTAAAAGAGTACAGTTTGCTGTGACTGTAGGTACAGATTTGACACTGATTGGAATGAAAGATGAGTAAAGGAGGAGGTTTTATGAAAAAGAATGTAAAGTTAGTAGTTATGTTACTTACCCTATTGTTTACTACCGCTTTTTTTGTTCTTTGCCATAAGGAGATTCAGGCGGCAGAAAAAAATATCGTAGTAAGGCTTACCATGGAGGACGAAAAGGGAAATCAATATATTGCCAATGTGTATGAGAGTGGTTCTAGCTATGAGTTTGATCAAAAATCTTTTTATATTCCAATGGAAGCAGATACCCAAAAGGTAAAGATTACGGCGCAGACCTATCAAACCGACGTTACTACAGTAAGATATTGTTCTTATATAGAGACAACGGAAGTTACTTTGAAGATGGGAGAAAGAACACGTTGCGGATTTTGCATGAGAACCAACACGATTTTTCAGTATGATACCCTTTTTGCACTGATTCCATATAAGCACAGTTTAAATCTGGATAATATGGCAATTTCAGCAGGAACATCCGGCAACAAGCGCTTTCATCCAAGTAAAAATAATTATATGACGATTCGCTCTAACATTGTTGTAAGTCTACCAAATTCGGATACAGCAAAGCTTCGTCTTCGCATTTTAAATACAAAAGGAAAATATGTGTACCAGAAAACAATTACCGGTGTTAAGGCGGATGCTCTTTGGACTGTGAAATGGAATGGAAAAGCATCCAGCAACAATGCGGGGGTAAAAAAGGGAAGCTATGTAAAAGATGGCAATTATCAAGCAGAGGTTTCTCTAATATATGGAGACACTACTATTACAAAGAAGAAATCTTTCACCATAAGTAAGAAAGCCCCTTCTGGTACAACAGGGATAGCAAAATCCAAAAAATTAATCATGTATACAGGGAATGCTGAAATTGATTATATGGCAGAGAAGATGATTAAGGAAGCAGGAATCAAAAGCAACATGTCTGATGAGAAAAAAGTCAAAAAAATATATGAATATATGACCAAAAAATTTACTCATTATAAGGGACAGAAGATTTCTACGAAATACAATCTTACAAGTGCGAGCACGAAGAACGCCATTGCAAAATTAAAGTCTGCTACAGAGAAAAAATATAAGAGTGGAAGCATTTTGTATAGTTATTATTATATTGTGGATTCAAGTGGAAATTACACAGAAAAAACTATGTCTATTCGTGGCGGTGTCTGTGATGATCATGCAGAGATTTTTGTTATTCTATGTAACCATGTTGGAGTAGAGGCTGGAAAATGCAGTGGATATTATATTAACAGAAACGGAAAATATTCTGGACATGCCTGGAGCTATGCTATCGTAAATGGAAAGAAATATTATTATGACGTAGATATTTCAATTCAAAATTACAAGAAAAAGGTAAATTACACCTGGTATAAAAAGACACTGAAGGAAGCAAAGAAGAATCATATCTTCTTCTAAAGAAAGGAAGTCAAATATGGATAAGAGTAAAAAGATATTTTTATTCCTAATGCTGGCAATCTTATGTGTGTTGGCAGTGCCTGGAAAGGAAGCCCAGGCGGGAACCGAGACCATTCCGGTGAAAGGTTATAGCTGTGATGATCTGTGTAGACCATCCAGCGGTTCACCTTACATGTATGAGTATGTGAACAATCTTCGAACCACCCCGAATGTTTCTTATAAAAATCCAGATGGATCGCCTTATTATCCCCAAAATCTGACGGCGTTGACCTATGATTATGGATTGGAGAACATCGCAAAACAAAGAGCAGCCGAAATTGCCATTCGTTATGCCCATACAAGACCGAAAGGGGGAAAATTCCCAACAGTATTTGATGAATTCAAGTACAATAAAGGTACGGCGATGGGAGAAAATATAGGAATGGACAATGCTGATGTCTATACAATCTATGAAGGATTCGAAGAAGCCAATGAGGATTATGCTGGGCAGGGACATCGAAGAAATATGTTGAATCCTGCATACAAGTATGTAGGATATGCGAGACTAAATGTAGCAGGAACTTTCTATACGGTGCAGATATTTTCCAGTCATAGTACTGGGGTAACAACGCCAACAGCAGGAAATGGAAATATAACTCGAAATGTTGAAGTGGAATCAGGAAAAATAACATCATTTTCTCCTGTAATCAGTCTTGATTCAAAGTATGTGGATGGGAATACATGGACTATTGGGATTAACAATGAAGCGGTGAAGTTGGACACCACGAAGGTTTGCTTGTATACATCCTTTACAGGAGATGAGAATGATAAAAAGAATGCCTCTACCATTATTCCATCTGACACAACGGTAACATTTAAAGACGATTCCTTGATTGAAATTGACAGCAATGGTTATCTGCGTCCGAAAAATTCTGGTACAACCACCATGACAGTAACTTATAAGGCCATTAACGAGATTTATACAGTCACGTTAAAGGTGGAAGGGGCACTGGACTTTACAAATACACAGTATGTCTTGGAACAAAATGCGGATGGAATTTCAGGGACATATTATTTTACAGGAAAACCAATCACACCAAAATTATCATATTGCAGAGTCCGAAATAGTTTCCCAGTGGAAGGGATAGATTATGTACTGGAATATGAAAATAATGTGGACGTTGGACAGGCATCCCTTATAATTAAAGGGATTGGAGGTCACACAGGTTTCAAGAAAGTACCCTTTAACATTGTTTTAGAAAATGAAAATGACAGAACAGATATTAATAAATGCAGTGTAGGTGCAATTCCAGATCAGTTATTCAAAAATGGAGGAAGCATCTGTCCAAAAGTTACCGTGCGGGACGGCAACAAAATTCTTACAGAAGGAATTAATTACACATTAAAATATAAAAATAATTCTGGAGTAGGGACGGCAACCATCTGTATCACAGGAAAGAACGATTATAAAGGGAATAAGGACGTGCCCTTTAAAATTGTGAAGGGAAACAATACAGGTGCCAATACCAATAATGGAAGCAACGATACAGGCAGCAATACAAATGGAAATGGAACGATCACTCAGAACAAGAAAAAGGTAACATTCAACGCCAATGGGGGCAGTTGTGCTACAAAATCACTGTCCTATACTGCAGGAAGTCAGCTTTCCACCCTGCCTAAGGCAACAAGAAAAGGATATTCTTTTAAGGGTTGGTATACCAAGAAATCCGGTGGAACGAAAGTGAAAAGCACTACCAAAGTGAATGGAAATATGACCTTGTATGCACAGTGGTCTAAGGTAAAGGTAGGAAAGGCAAGCATTTCTTCCCTCTCTGTTGGTAAGAAAAAAGTGACGGTGAAAACGAAGAAAGTTTCTGGAGCCAATGGATACCAGATTCGTTATTCCACAAAGAGTAATATGAAGAGCGTCAAGATTGTCACAACTACTTCTTTAAAGAAAACTATATCAAAATTAAAGAAGGGAACAAGATATTATTTCCAGGTACGAGCTTACAAAAAAGACTCCAAAGGCAACAAAGTATATGGCAGTTGGAGCGCTAAAAAACAGTGCAAAAAAGTGAAATAAACTATAGAAAAAAGTAAAATTAGTATTTGACATTTGGAGATTGCTATTATATAATATCTAACTGTGGCATGCCGCTATAAGGTTTGCTGCGTGGAAATTGTGATCAAATACCCTGCCAAGCCCCGGTTAGAGGTATTTTAGATAAACATTTACAAGATTAACATTTGAAAGAATTTAGGAGGAACAACCATGAAAAGTTTTATGGCTAGCCCAGCTACTATCACTAGAGAGTGGTACGTAGTAGATGCAGAAGGAAAAACATTAGGCCGTTTAGCATCTGAAATTGCTAAGGTTTTAAGAGGAAAAAACAAACCTACTTACACACCACATATGGATTGTGGCGATAACGTAATCGTTATCAACGCTGAAAAAATTGCTGTAACAGGCAAGAAAATGGATCAGAAAATTTACTACCATCACTCTGGATGGGTTGGCGGTATGAAAACTGCTACATTAAAAGAAAAATTAGCTAAGAAACCAGAAGACGTAATGTACCTTGCAGTAAAAGGTATGCTTCCAAAAGGTCCTTTAGGAAGAAGCATGATCAAAAAGCTTCACATCTACGCTGGTGCAGAACATCCACATGCAGCACAGCAGCCTAAAACATTAGAATTTTAATAAGGAGGACAAGTAAGTGGCTACAACAAAATTTTACGGAACTGGTAGAAGAAAACACAGTATTGCCAGAGTTTATTTAGTACCTGGAACAGGTAAAGTAACAATCAACAAAAGAGATATGGATGAATACTTCGGAATGGAAACTTTAAAAGTTATCGTTCGTCAGCCATTAGAACTTACATCCACAACAGATAAATTTGACGTATTAGTAAACGTTCACGGTGGTGGATTCACAGGTCAGGCTGGTGCAATCAGACACGGTATCTCCAGAGCTTTATTACAGGCAGATGCTGAATACAGACCTGCTCTTAAGAAAGCTGGATTCTTAACACGTGACCCACGTATGAAAGAAAGAAAGAAATACGGTCTCAAAGGCGCAAGAAGAGCTCCACAGTTCTCCAAACGTTAGTTTCCGTCTTCGGACAATTTTGTACGATATTACACTCCTCAGAGCTTCGGTTCTGGGGAGTTTTTATTATGGACTTAAGTCTGTTGAGGGTGTCGGAGTTTTTCGTGTTCCGAAAAAAGGAAACACCCGAAACAAAAAACCACCCGCATAGCAGGTGGTAGGGACTGCTTATAGCACAAATCATCTTCCGACTCTATAATAGAGGTGTCCAGTCACTATTAAAGAAAGGAAGATGATTTATGGCAAATAAAACAAATAGTTTATCACATACAAAATGGATGCGTAAGTACCATATTGTGTTCACTCCAAAGTATAGACGAAAAATAACTTATAATCAATACAAAGAAAGTATCAGAGATATTTTGAAACAATTATGTGCATATAAAGGAGTGGAGATAATAGAGGGGCATTTAATGCCGGATTATATCCATATGCTGGTAAGTATACCACCCAAATACAGTGTCTCACAGTTTGTGGTATACTTAAAAGAGAAAAGTGCACTTATGATATTCGATAAGCATGCAAATCTAAAATATAAATTTGGAAATAGACAATTTCTGGGCCGAGGGATACTACGTGAGCACAGTGGGACTAAATGAAGCCATCATATGAAAATATATCGAAGAACAGGAAAAACACGATATTATGAAGGATAAGCTTAGCTGAAAAAAATGGGATGACCCTTTTAAGGGTTAGAGTTGAAGTAGTACCAGTGCCCTTTTAAGGGCAGCAACGAGTGTAAAGCATAGTGGCTGGAGTCCAAAGAGACAGCCAGCAGCAGAGACTCTTTTGCTTTTTATTAGAAAATCCGGGAGATATATATTTCCTGGGATCATGTTTTTCAACCATTACAAATGTGTCTAGGACGTAAGTATCAGGTGCATTGTATTTTGCAGCAATGTTGGAGGCTGAAGCGGATAAGTCACGAAAGGCCTGAATAATTAGCATATCTGTTGTATTTGTGTTACGATGTCTTTGGTTGATAAAGTTAAAAGTTTTTTAGTACCAGAAATTGAGATATCTGAAATAAAAATATCAGTATCTTCCAAGTTAGTAATTCTCTGATACTATTCATTTGTCTCCTTTCTTTTGACATTTCATTGCAGATGTATTATAGAAAAAGAGACAAAAAAGGGCAAGAAGTCACCTTATGATATGATTCCCTTTAAGTAGACAAGGCAAATAACCAAAATCTACTTGAGGGGGATTTTTTATGTCCCAATATACGACGGAAATAAAGTTAGTTGCATGCAAAGAATATTTTAACGGCAAATTATCGAGAAAAGAGATTTGCCAAAAATATGGTATACACTTTAATGGATCAAGTCGAACATCAATTCTTGATGAGTGGATTATGCGGTAGCTGAAATCAGGTGAAACGGCATTTGTTAAGATAAAAGGAAATTGAACCTACCTTCGTGAGGAAAAAATTTGTATTGTTAAAGAATATATAGAAGGAAACAGAAGTTTGCAAGCTATCACTATTAAATATGGAATAGCTTCAAAAGAATCGTTTCGACAGTGGGTTTTGGAGTGTAATGCCAATAAAGAACTTAAGGATTATGTTCCTAAACGGGAGATCTATATGGCGGAAGCAAAAAAACGCTATTGAAGAACGTAAAACAATCGTTGAGTACTGCTTATCGCATGACAGAGATTATAAGGGTACTGCCAGCTTGTATGATGTTTCGTACAGCCAAGTATATTCATGGGTAAAAATTACATTGTCATGGGAGAAAAGGGCTTAACAGACAAACGAGGCCATCATAAAACTGATGATGAGGTAGGTGAATCAGAACGTCTCCGAAGAGAAGACAAACGATTTAAACGTCATATAGAAGAAAATGACATGTTGGTATAATTATTAAAAAAGTGCAGGAATTCGAAGGAATGTGAGGCTTGGTAAACAACGCTATGAATCAAAGTATATGACCATCAAATACTTTTACGAAAGCGAAAACTGGAGTATTAATTGGATGTGTAAGCAATTATCTGTTTCAAGAGTTGCTTATTATATAAATGGTTGCAGAGAAAAATGCCTGTTCAGGAACGAGAAAACATTGAACTTGCCAATCCTATCTTTCACAGTGATAGAGGATTTCAGTATACAAGCAAGATATTTCAGCAAAAACTTGTAAACCAAGAAATGTAACAGTGAATGTCCAGAGTAGGTTATTGTATTGACAATGGACCAATAGAAGGATTTTAAGGAATTATCAAATCTGAAATGTATGCAATGTACTAGATTAAAGATAAAGAAACACTTCGGTTTGCAATCAAGAATTATCTAAAGTTTTATACGGAAGAACGTATCCAAGAGCGATACCATACCATAACAAAACGCCTTTAGAAATAAGAACAGAAGCATTACCATAGAGTACCCAAAGAAATATCCGATTCCAGAAAATATACGGATTAAAAAATACAATGAAAAATAGTGTGCATAAAAAAATGACCATACCTCATCCAAAGTATGGTCATTCACTAAACATTCATTTCATTTTAGATATTTAACCTGTTACTTGACAGGGGCATATCATTATGATGATATACAGCCTTTCTTTAATCGGGTAAATAGTGAGCGAGTCCTATTTGCCAGTTACTGTAGTGGCTTCACTGGCCTCTGTGGCTGTGGTGCCGTTGGAGAGCCAGTTATCATCGATTTCAGGAAGTTCGAATCCATCCAATGTGAAGAAGCCGTCAATGCGGTTCTTGTAGTCGATGACATTGTTGTACTGAAGAATGTGGTATTCATTCAGCAAATCTCTATATGGAGAAGTTTCGTCTTCTCTTGCATAATAATTGCCCTCAGCGTCCTTGTGACAAATCTGAGAGATGACAGGAAGCTTTTCATAGAGATCCATCAGGTATTTCTGGTAACCGGTCATTGGAAGTCCCAGTGTCTTTAAGAGATAGGAGGACAGGTAGTTGGCACTCATATCTACATTTTCGGCTTCTGGAATATCGTAGTTGGCCCAGATGAAATATGGAGTGGTGTACATACGGTTTGTCTCTTCCACGTTTAAGGAGTCGATGGATTTGCCGTAGATACGCTCGTAAATCTTTTCATTTAAGGTCGCCATATGGTCACCGAACATGACGATTACCGTTGGCTCATCTACCTGTTCAAAATAGTGGATGAGTTTTTCCGTTGCCTGATCAGAAAGATGCATCAGGTTTAGATACTGCGTTGCCATTTCATTTTTCTGCAGATAAGGATCTTTAAATTGAATTGGCTCATCGATGACACCGCTTAAAGCACCGTAACCGCCGTGGTTTTGCATGGTTACGTTAAATAAGTAAAATGGATCGTTGCTGGATTTTCTGGTATTTTCGTATTCCTGGATGATTTCATTGAAATCGGCTTCGTCAGAAATGAATTTTCTCACTCGATCCTGGTTAGTAAACATGGTTTCATCGATGAATTCGGAAAAGCCCATGCAGTTGTAGACAAATTCACGGTTCCAGCCATCGCGTTTGTATGGATGAAGCGCCTTGTCGTAGGTGTAGCCGGTGGATGTCAGGTTATAGGTTAAGTTTGGCATAGCATTTCGAATAAAGAATTCGTATACTACGGTACGTCCAGGAAGGAATGCCATGGAGTTTCCGGTGAGGAACTCGAACTCGGAGTTGGCGGTGTTACTTCCAAAGATGGACATATTTAATTTACCTTTGATAGTATTTTCCTTCAGGTTGTTGATAAATGGAAGAATTTCCTCCGTTGTCTCCACCTCATCGATGTAGTTTAAGTCGGAGAAGGTTTCATTCATAATACAGATAATATTTGGCTGCACTTCCGTCTTCCTGTCTACCGAATCGGACTGATATTTGGAAGCAATTTCTTCCGCCGCCTTTACAGAGTAGTCCTCCGGTTTGTCTGGCATGAGGTAATAAATCTGTATCATAAAACTCATGGCGTAGCCATATTTACGGTAACTTTTACGCGGTTTGAAGTTGCTTACTTTGATGTTGTTGTTCTTTAAGTAAGCACCGTCAAAGTACACATACTGGATGGTGCCGCAGCATACCAATAGAGTAAATAATACGGCGATGCGCTGTTTCCAGTGCATCCCCTTGTGACCTTCCAGCATAATAACGGGAACGCAGAAGGCCAACAGCAAAATAACGTTATTGAGAACCATCAGTGTAATGGTGAACTGATAGTTGTTTGCTACGTTTAGGGCAGTTCCGATGGAGAGGAAATCACTTGGATAGACCGGTGCTCCGCGGAAAATGTTTACGTAATAGCTGACACAGCCCATGGTGAAGGTGCTAAGAACCAACAACAGGGTGGACAGTTTGACACGGTTGGTGATCAGGTAGAAGACCAGAAGAAGGGTCACATATACCAACAGGTTCAGGGTAAAATAAAGGGGTGTTTCCATAATCCTTGTAATCGGAACATTGTTAAATCGCTCCATAATCCAGAAACTGAAAAATGGAGACAGAGCGAAGAGGATTCGCTGGAATAATACACCGTGTTCCGGATCGATAGTCTTTTTCCAAATCTTTTCCGGAAGAACAACGAGGGAAAAGACAAAGAGCCATAAAATCAGAGTTACCACAATGAGCTTTTTGTCATAGCGGTAATATTTGAATTTGGTATCCAGAGAAAGCTTCTGTGCCTGATTATTGACATAGGTGCCATCTAAGAGGTTATGTTCTTCCGGCAAAAGCAGGATGGATACACCGTATGTATTGGTAAGATCCTGGCAGATCAGTTTAAAGTAATATTTTTCTCCCTTTACCAGAGTCGCCTCCAGAGGGAAGTTATGTCGTTTTAAGTTCTTTAAAGTGTTGCCGGTGGCGGAACTGTAAGCCAAAAGTTCATCCTTAGAATTATAGAGTTCCAAGGTGAGATAGCCTTCCGTACTAGTCTGATTTGGATTCATAAAATAGAAAGAAAATCCAGAGCAGCGGGTGGAGGCGGCGTAAAATTCCTGAGTTATCACATCGTTGGCGTCGAGAGAGAGGAACGGAGAGTCCTCATAGTTCTTTAACGCTTTTCCGGTTGGGGTACTTTTTTGTACCAGGAAATTGGATTGATTCATAAAAGCTAGTATGGCATAGATAAGAAGAAGCCCAAGAAAGATGACTCTTTTGGTATTATGCCAGGAAAAAGCTTTCGTTTCTTTTGTTATTTTCATATTCCTATCCTTTCTGTTTATTGCAGAACTAAAGTAAGATTTTGTGGTTTATTAATAAAAATGTCTGTGGTTTCCTATTTTCTCTGGAAAGGAAGCCGTAACTTACACTTAACCTATACAATATATCATATTTTCCTTGGTTTGTCATGAAAAGTTAGAAAAGGATTCCAGTAAATTATTTTTATGACCTTTTTAATAGGAAGAAACAGAAGAAAGACAAGAAATATCCACATCTTTCCGGCAGAAAAACGGTTGAACTGGGTGTATTTTTTTGTTAAACTGGCCTTGTATGTAATAAAATGGTGGTATTTTTTAATTCTTTTTCCGAATAGATTGAGTCAGTGGAGGAGGATTAGGATACCCTGGGGA
>CAYLUV010000047.1:0-13784 GCA_964386955.1 uncultured Lachnospiraceae bacterium | reverse complement strand
TAACTTGTGTCCTCCTTAAAGTGAATACATCATCTATCTAAAGCGATAAATTCTAGGTTATTATACTGCGAATTGCGCTTCTTTGCAACTGCAATAATAAATATACACTTAAAATGAATATTATGCAACCCCTAAAATGAATTTTTTTCATATTTTTTTAAGAAGTATAGATAAAATACCTTTATTTCAAAAGAAATCCAACTTTTTCTTGCATATAAAAGAGGATGGTTGTATAATTATGGACAATGCATAAAAAGTGAATAATGTATGCATAAAATAAATAGAGTGACAACAAAGGATGAGACAATCTAAGAAAAAGGAGTGACGGAAGATGATAAAAGTAGGAATCATAGGCTCTACCGGATATGCAGGGGCGGAACTGGTGAGACTGTTGATGGGACATAAAGAGGCCGAGATCGTATGGTACGGTTCCCGCAGCTACATTGATCAGAATTACGCTAGTGTATACCGCAATATGTTTCAGTTGGTGGATGCCAAATGTCTGGACGATAATATGGATGAGCTGGCAAAGCAGGCAGATGTTATTTTTACAGCAACCCCACAGGGACTGTGTGCTTCCCTTATAAAGGAAGAAATTCTGAAAGATACCAAGATTATAGATCTCAGTGCAGATTTCCGTATAAAAGACGTGGCAACCTACGAACAGTGGTATGGCATTACACACAAGGCACCGCAGTTTATTGAAGAAGCAGTATATGGACTTTGCGAGATCAATCGGGAGGATGTGAAAAAAGCAAGACTGATTGCCAATCCGGGGTGTTATCCAACATGTTCTACCCTTTCCATTTATCCGCTGGCGAAGGAAGGACTGATCGATATGAATTCCATCATTATCGATGCAAAATCAGGAACTTCTGGAGCGGGAAGAGGGGCAAAGGTAGCCAATCTTTACTGCGAAGTGAACGAGAACATTAAGGCATATGGTGTTGCCAGTCACAGACATACGCCGGAGATAGAGGAACAGTTATCTTACGCTTCCGGTGAGGACGTACTCCTTAATTTCACGCCTCATCTTGTACCGATGAACCGCGGTATCTTAATTACCGCCTATGCGAACCTGAAGAAGGATATTTCCGAGGATGAGATTCGTGAGATTTATAAAAAATACTATAATAATGAATATTTTGTTCGCCTCCTGGAGAAGGGAGATACCCCAGAGACCAGATGGGTGGAAGGTAGCAACTTTGTGGATGTTAATGTAAAAGTAGATCCAAGAACGAAGCGAGTGATTATGATGGGAGCTATGGACAATCTGGTGAAAGGCGCAGCGGGACAGGCTGTACAGAATATGAATCTGATGTTTGGGCTGGATGAAAAAGAAGGTTTGATGCAGCCTCCAATGTTCCCTTAAAATGACTAGAAAAATACCCAGTGAGAGGAGAAGAACAGATGTATAAAAAGATAGAGGGCGGCGTAACGAGCCCAAAAGGTTTTATGGCAGCAGGTCTTCGGGCAGGTGTCAAACCAGGTAAAACCAATAAAGATATGGCGATGATTCTGAGCGCAGAACCAGCAGTGAGTGCAGGTGTGTTTACGAGAAACGTGGTAAAAGCAGCGCCAGTGTTGGCAGATCAGAAAGTAGTAAAGGAGCAGGAAACAGCAAAAGCCATCGTGGTGAACAGCGGAAATGCCAACGCCTGCACAGGGGCGCAGGGCATGGAAAATGTAAAGGCAACCCAGCAGGAAGCAGCAAAAGCCCTTTCTATTAAAGAGGAAGAAGTATTGGTTTGTTCTACGGGAGTGATTGGACAGCAGCTTCCAGTGGATGTTATCTTAAAGGGCTGTAATATGTTGGCAGAGGCGCTGACGGAAGATGTTTCTGGTGGAGAAGATGCTGCGGAGGCAATTCTTACGACGGATACCTGCAAGAAACAGGTGGCAGTTACCGTTGCTTTGGGGGATAAAACCGCTACGATTGGTGCTATGTGCAAAGGTTCTGGCATGATTCATCCAAATATGGGAACCATGCTTGGCTTTATTACCACCGACGCGGCTATTTCTAAGACATTGCTGCAAAAGGCACTCTCTGAGATCGTGGAAGATACCTTTAACATGGTGTCTGTGGATGGAGATACCTCCACCAACGATACAGTGTTGGTTCTTGCCAACGGTATGGCTGGAAATCTTCCGATTACAGAGGAATCGGAAGCATATCAGGCATTTAAGGAGGCTTTAGCCTACATCTGTGAAAGTCTGGCTAAGATGATTGCTGGAGACGGAGAGGGCTGTACCAGATTGTTCGAAGTGACAGCCAAAGGGGCTGCCACAAAGGAAGCGGCAAAAACCCTGGCAAAATCTGTAGTAACTTCCTCCCTTACAAAGGCAGCCGTGTTTGGTAAGGACGCAAACTGGGGAAGAATTCTCTGTGCCATGGGCTATTCTGGCGTTACCTTTGATCCGGAGAAGGTGGATATTGTACTGGAAAGTGAGGAGGGCGTTGTTCAGTTAGTAAAAGACGGTCTGGCTACAGATTATAGCGAAGAACTGGCAACCAAGATTCTTTCTGCAAATCCAGTAAAGGCGCTTGTGGATGTAAAAGATGGCACATGGGAAGCAACCGCGTGGGGATGCGACCTTACTTATGAATATGTAAGCATTAACGCAGATTACCGTTCGTAGACAGGAGGACATTATGACAGACGACATTATTAAAGAACTAAAGAAGGCAGATTTTGATGTGGACATGGTAAAGGCAACGACTTTGGCGGAGGCCCTTTCCTATATTCGCCAATTCCATGGCTGTACTGTGGTAGTAAAATACGGCGGAAGTGCTATGTTAGATGAACAGTTGAAGGAAAATGTAATTCGGGACGTGGCACTTTTGAAATTGATTGGTATGAAACCAATCATTGTACATGGTGGCGGCAAGGAAATCAACAAATGGGTTCGCCTTACAGGAAAAGAACCACAGTTTATCAATGGTCTTCGTGTGACGGACAAAGATACCATGGAGATTGCTGAGATGGTTCTTTATAAGGTAAATAAAGGTCTGGTGGGCATGATGGAACATCTTGGAGTACATGCGGTTGGACTTTGCGGAAAAGATGCCAGCATGTTAAAGGTGGAGAAGAAACTTGCCGGTGGAAAAGATATTGGTTACGTGGGAAATATTGTGGAGGTAAACCACAAGTTATTGGATAGTCTGATGGAGGACGATTTTATCCCAGTAATTGCCCCAATCGGTGTAGACGAAAAGGGAGAAACCTACAATATCAATGCTGACGATGCGGCTTGCGGCATTGCCACCTGTCTGAAAGCGGAAAAATTAGTATTTCTTACCGACATTGAGGGAATTATGAAGGATCCTACCGACAAGGAATCACTGATATCTGAGGTGGATCTGGAGGAAGCAAAAGCGCTCATTGAGGATGGTATCGTGGGAGGCGGTATGCTTCCAAAATTAAATAACTGCATTGAGGCGGTGGAAAATGGTGTATCCAGAGTACATATTTTGGACGGCAGAGTGATGCACAGCCTGCTTCTGGAATTCTTTACCCAGAAAGGTATTGGAACAGCCATTGTAAAGGAACCGTTGGTGTTACATCACTAATCTGATATAACAGTTCAGTCTTGTGGCAGATAGTAAAGGCAGATGCGTTATGATTTGAAAATGTCTCCCTCGGGAGGCATTTCCTTATAAAGATGGAGGAAATGAAGATGAATTATATGGAACGTGCCGATCAGGTGCTGATGAAAACATACAATCGTTTTCCTGTGGTATTTGAACAGGGAAAAGGGGTGTATCTCTATGATACAGAAGGAAAGAAATATCTGGATTTTGCGGCGGGAATCGCAGTATTTGCGCTGGGATATGGAAATGAGGACTACAATAATGCCCTGAAAGAACAGATTGATAAGATTTTACATACTTCCAATCTCTACTACAATGTACCAGCTGTGGAAGCGGCGGAAAAGATTGTAAAAACTTCTGGTCTTAGCCGTGTATTTTTCACCAATAGTGGAACGGAGGCCATTGAGGGCGCATTGAAAGTGGCTAGAAAGTATGCCTACAAGAAGGAGGAGAGGGAAGACTACGAGTTTATCGCCATGTACCATTCCTTCCACGGCAGAAGTCAGGGAGCTCTCTCTGTTACTGGAAATGAGAAATATCAGAAAGGATTCGTGCCGGAAGGTTGTCGTGCTGTGTTTGCCAATTTTAATGATCTGGCGGATGTGGAGTCCAAGATTAACGAAAAAACTTGCGGTATTATCTGCGAAGTTGTACAGGGAGAAGGAGGCATTTACCCAGCAAAACCGGAATTTTTGGAAGGCCTTCGAAAAATTTGTGATGAGAAAGACATTGTTCTTATCTTCGACGAGGTACAGTGCGGCATGGGACGATGCGGTTCTTTATATGCTCAGGATCTCTATGGGGTGAAGCCTGATGTGATGGCACTGGCAAAAGGTCTTGGATGCGGTGTGCCAGTGGGAGCCTTTGTAACGGCAGAGAAAGTGTCTGATGTATTGGTGCCGGGGGATCATGGAACTACTTACGGCGGCAATCCATTTGCTACAGCGGCAGTTTCTAAAGTCTTTGATCTCTACGAGGAGCTTCACATTGTGGATCATGTAAAGGAAATCGGAGATTATCTTTACGAAGCATTGGAACAGATGGCTGCAAAATATGACTGTATTAAGGACCACAGAGGAATTGGATTGATGCAGGGATTGGAATTTCAGGATGGAGTAGCACCAATCGTCAAAAAAGCTCTGGAGAAGGGGCTTGTGATTATTTCTGCGGGTGCTAACATTATCCGTTTTGTTCCACCGCTTGTTATTGAAAAAGAACATGTGGATGAGATGGTTTCTATTCTTTCTGCGGTGATTGAAGAAGTTTACGAATAAGAATAAAAAATCCTTCCATACTAGGGATAAGAAACGTATGGAGGGATTTCTTTATGATAGGTATTTTGACGGCACTTTTGTCCGGCGCGCTGATGAGTGTGCAGGGAGTTTTTAATACGGAAGTATCAAAGGAGAGTGGGCAGTGGGTTACCAACACCTTTGTTCAATTTACGGGATTTTTGGTGTGTCTTTTGATCTGGTTTTTTGCAGAACGGGGAAAGAATGATTTCTTTGATCTTTTGCTGGTGGACAAAAAATATATGTTGCTTGGAGGCGTGATAGGGGCCTTTATCACCATTACAGTGATGTGGTCCATGTCTGGATTGGGACCGGCAAAGGCGGTGATGCTCATCGTTGTTTCCCAAATTATAGTGGCTTATCTGATTGAAGTGTTTGGTCTTTTTGGAGTGGAACGCAGCCTGTTTCGGTGGAAGAAAATTCTGGGAGCTGCCATCGCCATTGCTGGAATTATTCTTTTTCAGTGGGAGTAGAGAGAGTAAGAAATTTGTAAGATATTTCGTAAAATTTTGGGAGAAAAGTGCTTGTAATTAAATTTGATATTCGATAGAATAGAAGTATCTTCACAAAGAAATAAAGAGTGTGTCATTTTATGAGGTGATAAGATGACATATAGAGATATAAAAGGAAGATTTTTTCTTCTTTTTCTTTTGTTTTTTTTGACGGGATGCAGCCTTTCTCCCGGCGGGAAAGAGATGGAACAGACGGAAGTGCTGGAGGATACAACGATCGAAGACTCTGAGAGGGAAGAGACGAAGGAGCAGATATGGGTGCATGTCTGTGGTGCGGTGAAGGAACCGGGAGTCTATTCTTTAAGCGCAGGAAGCAGAGTTTTTGATGCCATTGAAGCGGCGGGTGGATTTGAGAAGGGGGCGGATGAGAATTCGCTGAATCTGGCACAGACATTGGAGGATGAGAGCAAGGTTTATGTGGGAACTGAGGGAAGCAAAGGGGAAGAAGAAACGTCGGCGGAGGGATTGGTGAATCTCAATACGGCGGATTTGGAGGAGTTGATGACTCTTCCGGGCATTGGAGAAGTAAAGGCAAAGTCCATTCTGGCATACCGAGAACGAAGCGGCGGTTTTCGAAAGAAGGAAGATCTGCTGCAGGTGGAAGGAATTAAGGAAGGGACATTCCGCAAGCTGGAGGCCTTTATTACAGTATAAATATAGATGTTTTTGGAGGCGAGTATGGGAAAGAGAGTACTTGTTGTTGATGATGAAAAATTAATCGTAAAGGGGTTGAAATTCAGTCTGGAGCAGGATGACTGTACAGTGGACTGTGCTTACGATGGGGAAGAGGCTTTGGCAAAGGCGAGGGAGACAGAATACGATATGGTATTTCTGGATGTGATGCTTCCAAAGCTGACAGGGTATGAGGTGTGTCAGGAGATTCGTGAATTTTCCAACATGCCGATTATTATGGTAACTGCCAAGGGCGATGATATGGATAAGATTCTGGGCCTTGATTACGGCGCAGATGATTATATTACGAAGCCATTTAACATTCTGGAAGTAAAAGCCAGAATGAAGGCCATTATGAGAAGAAGCGCGAAGAAAGAGGGCAAGGCTGAGAAAGTTACAAGAATCGAGTATGGCGATCTCAGCGTGGACTGTGAGAGCAGAAGAGTCTATGTTTCATCCAAGGAAGTGAATTTAACTGCCAAAGAGTTCGATCTTCTTGAACTTTTGATTCACACACCAAATAAGGTGTACGGAAGAAAAGACCTGCTGAAGTTAGTTTGGGGAAATGATTATCCGGGAGATGAGAGAACGGTGGATGTACACATTCGAAGACTTCGGGAAAAGATTGAACCAAATCCTGGCGATCCAAAGTATATACATACAAAATGGGGGGTAGGATACTATTTCCAAGGTTAGTCAAAATATCGTAAACGTATTTGGCAGTTTACGTTTTGGCATATTTTTTGCTTTGGCATTGTTTTCTATTGTTACGCCAAATATTTTTGGAAAAGTGCTGGTATCCTCCTGTGAAACCAAATTGTGGGATCAAAAGGTAGCCACCATTCAGACTAAGTGCGAAATGGTGGCCAATCGCATTTTGACAGAAGGATACAATTTTAATGAGTTAAATGCCACTTTGGACAGCGAGGTGGAACAGCTTGCCAGTTTGCTGGAAGGCAGAATTATGGTGGTGGATAAGAATTTCCGTATTTGTAAAGATACCTACGAGATGGAGGAGAACCGCTATCTTATGACAGCAGATGTGCTTCGTGTGATGGGCGGTGGAGTCATGGCACCTCACAAACTGCAGGAACAGTATGCGGAGATGTTTTATCCGGTGATGGACAGCAATAAGGAGAATATCACGGGAGTGATCTGTGTTATTGCATCCTGTCAGGATATTAATGCCACTGTAGCTTATATGGAAGAAAAGAGAGAGACCGCGACGCTCCTTACGGTGATTATTTTGTTGGCCATCAGCTATGTTATCGCCTTTTTCTTCACCAGACGGTATAAACAATTTAACAAGAATGTGCATCACATTGCCGATGGGCATACGGATGAACGTTTGGAGGAGATTGGGTATACAGAGATGCGCGAGACCGCTCGCACAGTGAACGAGATTTTGGATCGAACACAGATGTTGGAGGATTCCAGACAGGAGTTTGTATCCAACGTATCCCATGAATTAAAGACACCGATTACTTCCATCAAAGTCCTGGCAGAATCTCTTTTGATGCAGCCGGAAGCGGAAGCAGCCCTTTACCGAGAATTCCTCAGTGATATTGTGGAGGAGATTGACCGGGAGAACACTATCATTACTGATCTTTTGTCCCTCGTAAAGGTGGATAAAAAGGTTGCCAAGATGAATATCGAAAAAGTGAATATCAATGAGCTGATCGACAGTATTATCAAGCGATTGAAGCCTATTGCAGCGAAGCGGGAGATAGAGATTGGTTTTGAACCATTTCGTCCTGTCAGTGCAGATATCGATCCGGTAAAACTGACTCTTGCCATGTCCAACTTGATTGAAAATGCCATCAAGTACAACAAGGATAATGGATGGGTGCATGTTTATCTGAACGCGGATCACAAATATTTTTATTTTAAGGTGGAAGACAGCGGCGAGGGAATCTCAGAGGAACATCAGGAACAAATTTTTGAGAGATTTTATCGAGTGGATAAGGCTCGTTCCAGAGAAACGGGAGGTACCGGTTTGGGCTTGGCGATTACGAGGGAAGTTACCCTTTTACACAAAGGCGCCATCAAGGTACACAGTGTGCCGGGAGAGGGAACGACCTTTACTATGCGTATTCCACTTACCTATGTATCGTAGGATTCAGAAAGGATATCAAATATGAAAAAACATATCGTAGGAATTTTGGTTCTTATTCTGATCATCATTATGATTTTATTGGGCGTAGGCATTCGTCAGCAAAAGAAGGAGGAAGAGACTCCGGTGGAGGGGGATGTTACCCTCTACTATATGGCAGCGGACGGCTTGTCCTTGCAGGGAGTTCCTTACCAATTTAAAAATACCGAGGATACTTCTTCTCTGGCGGAGGAAGTGTTGAAGGCACTGCAAAGAGATCCACAGGATGAGGATTGCAGAAGAACCATTCCGGAGAATATCACTTGGACAGATATTGTGAAGGACGGCAGCAATCTCATTATTGATTTTACTTCTTCCTACCGCAAACTGAACAACATTCAGGAGATTTTTTTGAGAGCTGGCACAGTAAAGTCACTGGTTCAGCTGGAGGGTGTAAAAACAGTAGAATTTAAGGTGGGAGGAATGCCTTTGATGTCCACCGGCGATCAGACCGTAGGTATGATGAATGGCGATCACTTTATTGATGAGCAGGAAGAAAACTGGGGAGTAAACCAGCGAGAGACCACGACACTTTATTATGCCAGTGAAGACGGAATGGGTCTTGTACAGGAGAATGTTGCCATCAATGTGGTAAATAACGTTCCTATGGAACAGTCGATTATTGAGGCACTGATGGAACCGCGAGACAAAGATTTTATCTCTCCAATTCCGGAGGGAACAAGGGTGAACAAGACTGTCACCAAGGATGAGATCTGTTATGTGGATCTTAGCAAGGAATTTTTGGATCCCATGGAGAATGTTTCACCGGAAGTGTCCGTGTACGCCATTGTAGATTCATTGGTGGAACGGGACAATGTAAGCAAGGTTCAGTTTACCATTGAGGGAGAGAAGATTTCTACCTTCCGAGAAGTGATGGGATTTGACGTTGCCTTTGAGAGAAATTTGGACTTAGTCTATCAGGATAACAATACCGAGACGAGAATCATTATACAGTTAGAGGACAAATAAATAGGAGAACACAAATTGAATAAAAGACCGTTGCCTTGTGTGCTGGCAGGATTTGTACTTGGAGAGGTGTGGATTTACCAGTTTAAGGAGACGGCAGCGATAGCTGCCTTTTGTTTGGCTACAGCTTTGATTTTTCTTAGTTGCAGTAGAAGAAGGGGCAGCTTTTTTGCGCCGTTTTGTCTTTTTTGTATGGTAGGAATCTTCCTTGGGGGAATTCGTCAGTGGAGATGGATGGAACAAAAGGAACGTTTTTCACAGCTATATGACAAAGAAGTTTGTTCTATGGAAGGACAGATTACGGAGAAGAAGACGAGAGAACATGGAATTTTGCTGGTTATTGATGAGATAACAGTGGAGGGGGTATCCTATTCTGGCAAGTTACAGGTCTATCTGGAGGAGGAACCAGTCTTTGTCATTGGTTCCGTCATAAAAATGAAGGGGAAGGTGGAGGCTTTTTCCCTTCCCACTAACCCAGGAGAATTTAATCAGAGAACTTACCAGGAGGGAAGGGGCATTTTTGGGTGTTGTTATCAACCGGAGGTAGAAAAGATTTATTATGGCAGTTTTTTAATCTGGGATGGCGTGATGGAATTTCGGGAAAAAACAGGACGGTTTCTGCAGGAAAACATGGGAAGAGAACAGCATGGAGTTGCCATGGCCATGTTGTTGGGAGATAAATCTGCCTTGTTGGAGGAACAAAAAAGCCTATTTCAGTGGGCTGGAATTAGTCATATTTTGGCAGTGTCGGGCCTTCATATGACCCTTATTGGAGCAGGGATTTACAAGATATTTCGAAAAATTGGCTTGCCCTACGGCATTTCCGTGGGAGCTTCCTTTCCCTGTATTTTCCTCTATGCTGTCATGACAGGGATGGGTTCTTCCTGTCTTCGAGCGGCCATTATGCTGACGGTTTATCTGGTGGCAGAGTGGAAAGGGCTTTCCTATGATCTTCCCTCCGCCCTTGCCCTGTCAGGTTTACTGCTTCTTTGGGAGATACCAGCCAGACTTTTTGACAGTGGATTTTTACTGTCCTACGGTGCTCTGTTAGGTGTGGGAGTAGGGTATCCTTTTTTGAAGGAACAGATGGGCTGGAATGGTAAGAACATTCTGGAACAACTGTTGTCTGGTCTTTTTCTTTTGTTTTTTACGCTGCCCCTTTCTTTATTTTTCTTCTATGGAGTGTCCTTGGCAGGAATTTTCTTGAATCTTTTGGTGATTCCGTTGATGTCCTTCTTGGTCCCTTTTCTGTCTTTTGGAAGTATAGGGTGGATTTCCTGGTATCCGACAATACTGGGAGATGGATTTCTCTTTTTCGGGGGTAAGATCATCGATTTATATCTTTTCTTGTGTCAATGGTCCCGAAAAATACCAGGAAGCTATTTACAGCTGGGATACCGAGGGGTGGGATTTGCCTTTTTGTACTATGGAAGTCTTGGGGCCGTTTTGTTTTTGATCTTCTATGGCAACAGGAAAGCTTTAGAAGGAAGCAGGCAGAAAGGGAGAAAGAAAAAAGAGGAGCAAGAAAGACTTCTTGGAATACGGCAAACAAGAAACGGTGGCGTTTTGGTGGCATGGATGCTGTTTTCCATAGTCCTTGTGTGGATTTCTGGAAAAAGAGGTGCTTATCTTACTGTGTTGGACGTGGGACAGGGAGATGGTATCTTATATCACAGTACAGATGGTGTAGTTTGTATGGTTGACGGTGGAAGCAGTTCCAAAAAACAGGTAGGTTCCTATGTGATTCAGTCCGCGTTAGAATATTATGGCATTGCCAGGGTGGATTACTGGTTTGTTTCCCATACGGATGAGGATCATATCTCAGGTTTGGAGGAGTTGCTGGAAAAAGGATATCCGGTGGAACATCTGATTGTGCCGGAGCGAAGAGAAAAATCGGAGAATCAGAGTAGGATAGAAGGGCTGGCAAAGAAAAATGGAACAAAACTTCACTATATGAGTCGGGGACAGAAGATTACTTTGACAGACAGTGTATTTCATTGTCTTCATCCAAAGAAAAAGGCTTCCGGGGAGGATATCAATCAGGACAGTTTGGTATTATTGCTGGAGACAGAGTGGCAGCAGATTTTATTGACGGGAGATGTGGAAAAAAGCGGGGAGGAGGAGATGACAAGAGAACTGAAAAGCTATCAAGAAAAAAGAAGACAATCCACAAAAGTGAAAATCCTAAAAACAGCCCATCATGGATCAAAAAATGCGACACAGGAGAATTTTTTGTATGTATATGAGCCAGATATAGCCTTAATCTCTGCAGGAAAAAACAATCGTTACGGGCATCCGGCAGAAGAGACAGTGAAGCGGATGAGGGAGGCAGGGGTTCGTTTTTATAATACAGCTACCGTAGGCGCGATTGAGGTGCAGCTTGGAGGCGACACAAGATATTATCACTATGGGGAGTAGTGGTTTACAAAAGGAATGCGTCATGTTTTGACCGAGTTATTGGTATATGGTATAATGGAGAGCAACGATGGATTTCGAAGAAATTGTTAAGCATAAAGTGCGAATTGTGATGGAATGAGACCTTAGGAGAGATAAAACATGAAACAGATCAAAGAACACATAAAAAACAATACATTTTCACCGGTATATCTTCTCTATGGCAGTGAGCAGTATCTGGTACAGCAGGCAAAACAGACCCTTTGCCCGGCGGTGACGGATATGGAGGATACCATTAACTATACAAAATTTGAAGGAAAACAGGCATTGGTGCCGGAGATTGCATCCATAGCGGAGACCATGCCCTTCTTTCAGGATCGAAGACTGATCTTGCTGGAGGACACTGGATTTTTAAAAAAATCCTCCGATGAATTTCTGGCGGTACTGAAGAATTTACCGGATACCACAGTGATCATTATGGTGGAACAGGAAGTGGATAAGCGAAATAAGGTATACAAATATATCAAGGATAAGGGATATATTTGTGAATGCACCGCTCCCACAGAGAAGCAGTTGATGACTTGGTGCGCTGGGGTGTTGTCAAAGCGGGGCAAAAAGATTCGTACCAACGATCTTTCCTATCTTCTCCATGTTACATCCAGTGATATGTATCAGTTGAAAAATGAACTGGAAAAGTTGGCGGATTATGTGGGAGAGCGAGATGTGGTGGAGCGAGAAGATATTGATGAGATTGTCACCGTGGAGATTACCAACCAGATATTTGATATGATTACTGCCATGGCGGCGCGAGATCAAAAAAAGGCCATGGAGCTGTATGACCATCTGTTGGCGCTGAAGGAACCGCCAATGCGAATTCTGTTTTTGATTTCCAGACAATTTCAGTTGATGCTTCTAATGAAGGATATGAAATCTCAGGGAAAAACTTCCGCGGAGATGGGAAAAGCAGGGGGATTATCGCCTTATATTGCAGAAAAATATGTAAGACAATCCAGTTCTTTTACCAAAGAGGCCTTGAAAAGGAATCTGGAAGAATGTGTTGTGGCAGAAGAGAAAGTAAAGACAGGTCAGTGGGTTGACCGGGTAGCAGTGGAACTTCTGATTATACAGTTCAGTGGCCAAAATCGTTAAAAAGCAAATAAAAAAAGCTGTTCATGAGAGGGTTTGAACAGCTTTTTTTTACATTCATTTATTACGCCATTTTGTTAACAGCTTTTGTTAAGCGGGAAACTTTTCTCGCTGCGTTGTTCTTGTGGAAAATTCCTTTAGAAGTAGCTTTGTTGATTTCAGAAATTGTTTCCTGTAATCTTGCTGTAGCGAGTTCTTTGTCGCCAGCAGCGATAGCAGCGTCTAATTTTTTAACATATGGTTTTGATCTTAGATTTGATCATTTTGTTTCTTAATGTTTTAGTTTCGATTACTTTAATTCTTTTTTTTGCAGACTTAATGTTAGCCATTTAAGTGCACCTCCAAATATTCTTAATTACATAACATATCTTATAAGTAGTATACATTGTTTTGTATTAAATTGGACACGGACAATCTAATGTAAACATACTATTCAATTATATGGGGCAGTTCCTATTTTGTCAAGGGAAATTTCACCTTTTTTTAAAAAGATGCATAAAAAAATTTCTCCAAGGGATATTATAGGAAAGGATGTGATTTTATGCAAGCAAAAAATAAAGAAAATTGGAAAATACGAACAGATTTAGCGGTGGAACTGACAGAAAACCTGGGAAAAAAGCGGGAAACCAGAGGGGAAGTGGAGGTAGAAGAGGGAATTACCATGGAAATCAATGGGGAGGGACATGTAAAGGAAACGGTAATTCGGATAAAAAATAAAAAAGGAGAAAAAATTTTGGGAAAACCATGTGGCTGCTATATCACTTTGGAGGGAGAAGATTTATCTGCCTTTGACGAAAACTATCATGAGAATGTCAGCCAAATGTTGCGAAAACGGTTAGAAAAAATGTTGGCTTCCTATGGGCATATTTTGGTGGTGGGGCTTGGCAATCAGCAGGTGACAGCGGATTCTTTGGGACCATTGGTACTGCAAAATCTGCATCTTACAAGACATTTAAAGAGGGAAAGACTATGGGAAGGGGAAAGATGGATCAGTGGCATTGCTCCTGGGGTGATGGCGCAGACGGGAATGGAGGCAGGAGAAATTGTAAGGGCCTTAG
>CAYLUV010000046.1:0-13866 GCA_964386955.1 uncultured Lachnospiraceae bacterium | reverse complement strand
GAAACTGGGGAGATGGACCGTTTGAAAATTGTGCAAATTTAAAAAAGGTTGTATTTGGAACAGGAATTAAAAGAATCGCAGGAAATGCATTTAAAAATAGCACTTCTATTTCTGAAATTTATTTCTGTGGTGATGCTCCAGTATTTGAAGGAACAAACACATTCGCTGGTGCAACGATTACTGCGTATTATCCAAAGAGAAACACATCCTGGAGACCTTCTGTTATGACAAACCATGGTGGAATGATTGATTGGCGTGAGTGGAATGTTCCTGTCAACCATTTTACACCTAAAATTACATCAGTGGTCAATAAAGCAAAAAATATTGTTGTAAAATGGAGCGCTGTAAAAAATGCATCTGGTTATTATGTGTATCGAAAAACAGGAACGAAAGTCGGTACACCGTGGAAGCAGGTGGCAAAAACTACATCACGCACATTTACAGATAAATCTGTGAACAATGGTACGAAATATCAGTATAAGGTTGTTGCATATGATAACACTACAGTAAGTAATCAATCCTCTTCTTTGACCATTTATCGTTTGAACCAGGGAAAATTAAACGGGCTTTCAAATCAAAAAGGCAAAAAGATGACAATAAAATGGTCTAAAAACACAAAGGCAAGCGGATACCAGATTAGTTATTCATTGAATAGTAACTTTAAATCAGCTAAAAATATTGCGGTTAATAAAAAATATACATCCAAGCAAATTAAAAACCTCAAAAAAGGAAAAGTTTACTTTGTAAGAATGCGCTCCTATGTAAAGGCGAATGGTAAAACATACTATTCTGAGTGGAGTGGTGCGAAAAAACTGAAAATTACAAAATAAGACAAATATCAACAGAGTGAGATTTGGAAGAGTTGTTTCATTTCTGTAGGCGGTTCTTATATATTTTTGGTAAGTTTTGCTATAAAAACAATTGACCGTTTGTGAAAATGGTGATAATATAGTTATGGAATTATTGTTCCATTTGCATAGATGGAACAAATGTTATCGTTTTGTTTTTAATCATTTTAAACAATTTTATCTAGGAGGACAACAAAATGAAAAAAATTATCAATGGCGTGGAATTAGTAGAAGATCAGATGATCGCAGGTATGTGCAAAGCTTTCCCTGAGTATGTTACAAAACTTGACTGTGGTAACGTAGTTGTAAGAACAGACAAAAAAGAAGGTAAAGTTGCATTAATCTCCGGTGGTGGAAGCGGACATGAGCCAGCACACGGTGGATTCGTTGGTAAAGGTATGCTGGATGCTGCAGTAGCAGGTGCTGTATTTACATCCCCTACACCAGACCAGATTTACGAAGGAATCAAAGCTATCGCTACAGATAAGGGTGTCCTCATGGTAGTAAAGAACTACACAGGTGACGTTATGAACTTCGAGATGGCAGCTGACATGGCTAGAGACATGGATGGCATCAAAGTAGCACAGGTTGTTACAAACGATGACGTAGCTGTTCAGGATTCTTTATATACAACAGGCCGCCGTGGTGTTGCTGGTACTGTATTTGTACATAAGATTGCAGGTGCTTTAGCAGAAACTGGTGCTGAATTAGAAGAAGTACAGGCTGTTGCACAGAAAGTTATCGATAACGTAAGAACTATGGGTATGGCTATCAAACCTTGTATCGTTCCTGCAGCTGGAACTCCTGGTTTTGAACTTGGCGATGATGAGATGGAGATTGGTATTGGTATCCATGGCGAACCTGGTATCTACAAAGAAGCATTAAAACCAGCAGATGAGATCGTAGACGTTCTGATGGAAAAAATCCTTGCTGATATCGACTACAACGGAAGCGAAGTTGCAGTTATGATCAACGGATGTGGATCTACTCCTCTTATGGAACTCTTCATCGTAAACAATAGAGTAGCTGACGTTTTAGCAGAAAAAGGAATCAAAGTTTACAAAACATTCGTAGGCGAATATATGACATCTCTTGAGATGGAAGGATTCTCTATCTCCTTATTACGTCTTGATGATCAGATGAAAGAACTTCTTGATGCAGAAGCTGATACTCCAGCATTCAAAGCATAATTTAACTTCTTATTATAGAAGATTTGATGACGAAGCAGCTTTTGCTGCTTCGTCGTTTTTCGCATATCTCACTTAGGAAAGGATGAATGAATATGGTTAACAGTGCAAAATTAATCGAAATGTTAAAAGTAATCGGGGCAAAGATTGAAGAGGAAAAACTGTTCTTGACAGAGCTTGATAATGTGATCGGCGATGGCGACCATGGTATCAACATGGCAAGAGGATTCGGCAAAGTGGAAGAAAAACTTCCAACTTTAGAAGGCAAAGACGTGGGAACCATCTTAAAGACAGTTGGTATGACTTTAGTTTCCACCGTTGGTGGTGCTTCTGGTCCTCTTTACGGAACTGCATTTATGAAAGCAGGTCAGGTTGCTGCTGGAAAAGAAGAAGTTGGCATGGAAGATTTCTTTGCTATGATGGATGAAGCCATCAAAGGCATTATGATGCGTGGTAAATCCACAACAGGTGAAAAGACTATGTTAGATGCCATTTGCCCAGCTTTAGAAGCAATGAAGGCAGAATATGCAGCATCTTCTGATGCAAAAGCTGCTCTGGCAGCTGGTGTAAAAGCAGCAGAGGAAGGTATCGAATTTACAAAGACAATCGCAGCTACAAAAGGTCGTGCATGCTACGTAGGCGAGAGAAGTATCGGACATCAGGATCCAGGTGCTACTTCCTTTACTATGATGCTGACTATCATCAGCGATATGGCATAATTTAGGAGGAATAGACATATGGTAGGTATCGTTATTGTATCTCACAGCCAGAAACTTGCGGAGAGTGTAGTTGAACTTGCAGGACTGATGGCACCGGAGACACCTATGGCAGCTGCTGGCGGCATGGAAGACGGTGGATTTGGTACAAGTTTTGAGAAGATTTATGAAGCAATCGAATCTATTTATACGGATGATGGTGTTATCATTCTGATGGATTTAGGAAGTGCTGTTATGACAACAGAGATGGTATTGGAATCCATGGAAGACCGCAACATTAAGATGGTAGATTGCCCAATCGTAGAAGGTGCGATTTCCGCAGCCGTTTCTGCAGCAGGCGGTGACGCGTTGGATGCGGTGGCTGACAGTGCAAAGATTGCCAGCACGATGAATAAATTCTAATTTCATAAAAAGATATGGACAGGGAATCTCATTTTTTACAGTGATATTCCCTGTATTTTTGTCTATTTGCAGGATCTGAGAGGGGAAAGACCGATAATTAGCGGTCTTTTTTTCTTGACTAGGATATTTCACCATGCTATAATTGAAAAAGTTTAGTGTGGAATCTTATGGAGATTCTGCGCCACATAAGAAGAACTAGAATCCAAGGAGGAAGATATAAAATGAGTTTACAGATTGAAAAGTTAGAGCATAATATGGTGAAACTTACTATAGAAGTAGATGCCGACAAATTTGTAAAAGCTATGAAAGAAGCATACAACAAAGAGAAAGGTAAGATCAACATGCCTGGTTTCCGTAAGGGTAAAGTACCTATGGCTTACCTTGAAAAAATGTATGGACCAGAGATGTTCTACGAAGATGCTGTTAACACAGTAATCAACACAGAATACCCTGCAGCAGCAGCAGAATCTGGATTAGAAATTACATCCCAGCCTAAGATTGATGTTGTACAGGTAGAAAAAGGTAAAAACCTTATCTTCACAGCAGAAGTTGCTGTAAAACCTGAAGTAACATTAGGCGAATACAAAGGAATCGAAGTTGCAAAAGCTGAGATCGAAGTAACAGACGAAGAAATCTCTGCTGAACTTGTGAAAGAACAGGAAAAGAATGCAAGAGAAATCGCTGTTGAAGACAGAGCAGTTGCAGATGGCGACATCGTTAACCTTGACTACTCCGGATCTTGTGATGGTGTGAAATTTGAAGGTGGTACTGCAGAAGACCAGACATTAGTAATTGGTTCTCACAGCTTTATCGAAGGTTTCGAAGAACAGCTCATCGGACACAACATCGGTGAAGAATTTGATATCAACGTTACATTCCCAGAAGAATACCATGCACCAGATTTAGCTGGCAAAGCAGCTGTATTCGCAATCAAATTAAACGGAATCAAAGTAAAAGAACTTCCTGCAATCGACGATGATTTCGCTCAGGATGTATCTGAATTTGATACTTTAGATGATATGAAAGCTGATATCAAAGCAAAATTAACAGAACAGAAAGAAAAAGCAGCAAAGACTGACAAAGAAAATGCTGTTGTAGATAAGATCATCGAAAACGCAGAGATGGATATTCCAGAGGCTATGATCGACAGCGAAACAGAAAACATGGTAAATGATTTCGCTCAGAGAATTCAGTATCAGGGTCTTACATTAGACCAGTACTTCCAGTTCACAGGAATGACAATGGACAAATTAAAAGAAGAAATGCAGCCACAGGCTAAGAAAGCAATTCAGACAAGACTTGTTTTAGAAGCAATCGTTGCAGCTGAAAATATTGAAGCAACAGAAGAAGATTTAGATGCTGAGTATGGTAAGATGGCTGAGATGTATCAGATGGAAGTTGAACAGATCAAACAGATCTTAGGCACACAGGCTGATGGAATGAAGAAAGACATCGCTGTTCAGAAAGCAGTTACATTTGTAACAGAAGCAGCAAAAGAAATCTAATGAAATGAACCTTTGAAAAATCCCATAACTCTATGGGATTTTTCATATATGGAATAGGAATGTCATTTCATGTACTTTTATATGGTAGGAGGGAACAAAATGAGTTTAGTACCTTACGTCATTGAACAGACAAGCCGCGGTGAGAGATCCTACGATATTTACTCCCGCTTATTAAAAGACAGAATTATTTTCCTCGATGGAGAAGTAAACGATGCCAGTGCAAGTGTGATTGTTGCACAGCTGTTATTTTTAGAGGCAGAAGATCCAGGCAAAGATATCAACCTTTATATCAACAGCCCTGGTGGTTCTGTTACTGCCGGTATGGCAATTTATGATACAATGCAGTACATCAAATGTGATGTATCTACAATTTGTATCGGTATGGCAGCAAGTATGGGAGCATTTTTACTTGCTGGCGGAGCAAAAGGAAAGAGAATGATCCTTCCAAATGCAGAAGTTATGATTCACCAGCCATCTGGTGGAGCAAGAGGTCAGGCGACAGAGATTCGCATTGCAGCAGAGAATATTCTTCGCACTCGCGAGAAATTAAACAAAATCTTAGCTGCAAACACCGGAAAACCGTTGGAAACCATCGAAGTTGACACAGAGAGAGATAACTATATGTCAGCGGAAGAGGCTGTGGCTTACGGATTAGTTGACCAGGTAATTGAAAAAAGATAGGAAGTAGAGGTGACCGTATGGCGACTCGTACAGAAAATAAACCAATGCGGTGCTCTTTTTGTGGGCGTCCTCAGGACCAGGTAAGAAAGTTATTTACAGGTCCAAAGTCTGCATGCATCTGTGACGAATGTGTAGAAGTATGTATGGAGATGATGGAGGAAGAGCTGGAGGAAGTGGTTGACAATGATGGAATCAACCTGTTAAAGCCGAAGGAGATCAAAGAATTTCTGGATGAATATGTAATTGGTCAGGATGATGCCAAGAAAGTATTGGCGGTATCCGTGTACAATCATTATAAGCGTATTATGATGAATGATGTGGATTCTGACGTTGAAATCCAGAAGAGTAATATCATTATGCTGGGACCTACCGGTTCCGGTAAGACTTTGCTTGCCCAGACTTTAGCAAAACTCCTTAATGTGCCATTTGCCATTGCCGATGCCACTGCACTGACAGAGGCAGGTTATGTAGGTGAGGACGTTGAGAATATTTTACTGAAGATTATTCAGGCGGCAGACTATGATATTGAGCGCGCACAGCATGGTATTATCTACATTGATGAGATTGATAAGATTACTAGAAAATCTGAAAATACATCCATCACCAGAGATGTTTCTGGAGAGGGCGTTCAGCAGGCTCTTCTCAAGATTTTAGAGGGAACTGTTGCTTCTGTACCTCCACAGGGAGGCAGAAAACATCCTCATCAGGAATTTATTCAGATCGATACTACAAATATTCTCTTTATTTGCGGTGGTGCTTTTGATGGCTTAGAGAAGATTATTGAGAACCGTATCGGAAAGAAATCTATCGGTTTCAATGCAGACATCGTAGAGCAGCGCAAGAAAGATTTGAGTGAATTGTTTAAGAAAGCTCTGCCACAGGATTTCGTGAAGTTTGGCTTGATTCCAGAGTTTATCGGACGTGTGCCAGTGGTAGTTTCTCTGGATGAACTGGATGAAGACGCTTTAGTTCGTATTTTAACAGAACCAAAGAGTGCCATTGTAAAACAGTATAAAAAACTTTTTGAAATTGACGGAGTGAAGGTAGAATTTGAGCCGGAGGCATTGGTGGCTATTGCAAAGAAAGCCATTGCCAGAAATACCGGTGCCAGAGGACTTCGCTCTATTATGGAGAAGATTATGATGGATCTGATGTTTGTCGTTCCATCTGATGAAACCATTACAGAATGCCGCATTACAAAGGGTTGTGTAGAGGGAACGGAGGAACCAGTTCTCACCTATGGTGAAAGAGAGATTCCTCATAAAACAAAAAAACACTCCAGAAAAAGCAGCAATGACATAGCATAATGAGAAAAAGAGGAGGCTGTTGTATCCATTGCATGCAACAGCCTTTTTTGTGCAAAACATTGGAAGAAATTTGCATATGCATGTTCTTACGGTGTGATGCGGAAGTAGGAGGTGACTTATATGGATGCTATAAAAGTTATGCCCATGCTTACGCTTCGTGGAAAGATTGTATTTCCACATACAGCCATATATTTTGACGTATCAAGAAAAAAATCCATCTTGGCATTAGAGGAAGCCATGAACAATGATCAGCTGATCTTTTTGCCGGGACAGATTGATGCCAACATAGACGATCCTACGGAGAAAGACATTTACGATGTAGGTACGGTGGCTCGTCTGAAACAGTTGGTGAAATTGCCACAGGGTGTAGTGAGAGTATTGGGAGAAGGTGTTTGCCGCGCAAAAATCATAGAAGTGTGCGAGCAGGAACCTTCTTGGAGAGTAGAGCTTCTGATGGAGGATACGGAAACGGTTCCTCTGGATGAGAAAGTGGAACGGGCTTATATGCTCTCCTTGACAGAGGCGTTGGAAAATTATGCCCACCAAACTCCAAAATTTAATGAGAATTTTATTCTTCAAGTGAAAAATATCGACAAGTTAGATGTACTTGTGGATGAGATTGTCAATGATCTTCCATTCCATATTGTACAAAAACAGGCGGTGTTGGAAGAATTTGACCTTGCAAAACGAGCGGAAAAATTGCTTCTTATCCTGAATCAGGATATTGAGATTTTAAAAATTCGAAAAGAAGTGCAGGACAAAGTAAAAGAGAACGTAGATAAGGGACAAAAAGACTATTATCTTCGGGAACAGATGAAAGTCATCCGCGAGGAACTAGGGGAAGAGGATATCCAGGACGATGCGGCTGCATATAAAGAACAAACAGCCAAATTGAAGGCCAGTAAAGAGGTAAAGGAAAAACTCTACAAGGAGATTAGCCGTTTTCAGGGAATGCCATCTGCATCCAGCGAGAGTAGCATGGTGCGAGGCTATATCGAGACTATTTTAGAGATGCCATGGAACAAGGCTTCCAAGGATAACAAAGATATAAAGAAAGCCATTCAGGTGTTGGAAGAGGATCACTATGGCCTTACGAAAGTAAAGGAACGTATTGTAGAATTTCTGGCAGTACGGGCTTTGACAAAAAAAGGAGATGCACCGATTATCTGTCTGGTGGGACCTCCGGGAACTGGAAAAACTTCCATTGCTCGTTCTATTGCTCGGGCCATGAATAAGAAATATGTTCGTATTTCTCTTGGTGGTGTGAGGGACGAAGCAGAGATTCGCGGTCACAGAAGAACCTATCTAGGCTCTATGCCGGGACGAATCGCAGAGGGAATCAAACAGGCAGGTGTAAAAAATCCATTGATGCTGTTGGATGAGATTGATAAGGTTAGCAGCGACTACAAAGGAGATACCGCCTCTGCACTGCTGGAAGTATTGGACGGTGAGCAGAATGTGAACTTTAGAGATCATTTCCTGGAATTGCCGTTAGATTTAAGTGATGTATTTTTTGTGGCAACTGCCAACGATTTAGATACTATTCCGAGACCACTTTTGGATCGTATGGAGATCATTGAAGTGAGCAGTTACACTGAGAATGAAAAGTTCCATATTGCAAAGAATTATCTGATTTCCAAGCAGATGGAGAAAAATGGATTACATAAAGATCAGCTTGTGATTGAAGATGAGGCGATTTACGAAATTATTCGTCGTTATACAAGAGAAGCCGGTGTGCGAAGTCTGGAACGTAAAATTGGTCAGATTGCAAGACGCTGCGCGAGAAAAGTTTTGGAGGAGAATATCGATTGTCTTGTGGTGACACCGGACTCCTTAAAAGAACTTTTGGGCAGTGAGATTTATTCCAGAGAAGAGAAACACCTGCAGCCGGAGGTTGGCATTGTCACAGGACTTGCTTGGACACCGGTAGGTGGTGACACCTTATCCATCGAAGTAAACATTATGCCTGGCAAGGGCGAATTTGCATTGACGGGCCGTCTTGGAGATGTGATGAAAGAATCTGCCAAGGCTGGCATCAGTTATATTCGTTCTGTCAGCAGCCAGTTTGACATCGATGCAGACTTTTTTGAAAAACACGATATTCATATCCACATTCCAGAGGGGGCGGTTCCTAAGGATGGTCCTTCCGCCGGAATTACTATGGCTACCGCTATGCTTTCTGCTATTACACAGAAACCGGTAAGGGGAGATGTGGCTATGACAGGAGAGATTACACTGCGAGGAAGAGTGCTTCCAATCGGTGGATTGAAAGAGAAAATTCTTGCTGCTAAGGTACAGGGAATCAAGGAAGTGTTAGTTCCAGCACAGAATGAAAAGGATGTGAAGGAATTAGAAACAGAGATTACTGATGGCATTACTATTACCTTTGTCAGCCAGATGGAAGATGTATTGAAAAAAGCATTTGCTGCATAGTCACTAGATAAAGGAGGACAATATGCATACAATTAAAAGTGTAAATTTGGAAACCGTTTGTGGTATTACCAGCAAACTTCCAGACAACAAATTGCCAGAGGTGGCATTTGCCGGTAAGTCAAATGTAGGTAAGTCCTCTTTGATCAATGGACTTATGAACAGAAAGGCATATGCCAGAACTTCTGCGCAGCCGGGAAAAACCCAGACCATCAACTACTATAATATCAACGAGGAACTGTACTTCGTGGATTTGCCGGGATACGGTTACGCAAAGGTTTCCAAGGATGTCAGTGTAAAATGGGGCAAAATGATTGAAGATTATCTTCATCAGTCCAAACAGCTTCGTTTGGTATTCCTGTTGATTGATATTCGCCATGAGCCATCTGCCAATGACCGTCTCATGTACGAGTGGATTGTAAATCATGGATTTAATCCAACCATCATTGCCACAAAGCTGGATAAATTAAAACGCAGTCAGGTGGCAAAACACATCAAGATGGTAAAAACAGGACTTGGCGTTGTGGAGGGAACTCCAGTTATTCCTTATTCTGCCCTCACCAAACAGGGAAGAGATGAAATCTGGGAGTTGATGGAACGCTACGTTTTAGAATGGCCAGAGGAAGAACTCTCCACAGAAAAATAATTCTGAAGATAATTTCCTAGATATTTTTTGATTCATAAAGAAAAGCGTGTTGAAATTTTGATGATAAATCAGACAACACGCTTTTTTTAATCTTATTCTATAATTTTATTCTTTTTCCGATTCCTCAGAAGAGGAGAGCAACATTTTTTGTACAATGTAGTTATAGACTTCCTCGGAGTTCTTTTGCCAGTGATCGCAGATGTAGACGGCGTCCTCCTTGGCGATTACGTTCAATTTTAATTCCAATAAGGTAGATTTTTTCTCTTTGATCACACACTGTACAATATACTCGTTTCCCACAGGATAGTAGTCCGCCTGCAAGTCGATTTCTTTTCGAAGCTGGTATTTCTTGTCCTGAAAAAATCGCTGAATATCATCCACAATGGCGGATGGAAGTTTGGATTTAAACATGGAGATCGTCTCCCGACCATTTTCTGTAATGCGGTAGCGGGTGCTGTTACGAACAGTTTCCGGTACCACAAGCTCAGAAGATTCCAGATCGTAGATGGTCTGTTGCAATGTAAAATAGTCTGTATACCCCTTTTCTAGGATAAATTCGGAAATCTGAGAATTTGTCAGAGGAAAATCCAGATTGTCCAACATATAAAGTATGATTAATTTGTATAATGTGAGTGTATCCACTGCCATAACATTATAATTCCTTTCTGCCCTGCCATGTATTGCGCTCTTTCAAACGCTTTCCGATGCTGTTTAACACATCTCTTTTATTTGTACTCCAAAGGGGAGCAATGAGAAGATCTTTCGGACCATCCCCTGTGATTCGATGTACTACGATATCCTTTCGCAATGCCTCGATACAATCGATGACAAGCTCCACATATTCTTCTTTTGTAAAAACAGGAAATGGACTCTCTTCATACACCGTTGCCAAATCTGTTCCCTTTAGCACATGGAGCATGGCCAATTTTATGCCGTCGATGGGAAGACGATTGAGATAGGCGATGGTATCTAACATCATCTTCTTTGTTTCTCCGGGAAGCCCCAAAATCACGTGACAAACTACCTGTAATCCTGCTTTTTTTGCTCGGTATACTGCATCTTCAAACACAGGAAGGGGATAGCCGCGACGGATAAAGGTGGCGGTTTCTTCGTGGATAGTCTGAAGTCCAAGTTCCAAGTAAATAGGTTTTTCCTTGTTTAGGCTATCCAAAAGGGTAAGAACTTCAGGCGGAAGACAATCCGGCCTTGTGCCAATGGCAAGGCCTACGATTTCTTCTGGTTCCAATGCCTCTCGATATATCTTTTCCAGATAGGAGAGGGGACCATAGGTGTTGGTGAATGCCTGAAAATAGGCGATATATTTATTCCCAACTTTTTTACAGGAAAAAATCTCTTTGGCGGATGCAATCTGTTCTTTGACAGAAAGTCTAGCATCCTGTGCAAAATCACCGGAACCACCTTCGCTGCAAAAGATACAGCCTCCGGTGCCCAGGGTACCATCCCGGTTGGGACAGCTAAACCCCCCATCCAGAGAGAGTTTGTAAATCTTTTCTCCGAAAGTTTCCCGATAATGTTGATTTAAGCTATAAAAACGTTCCATAGATTATATATGAGCCTTCACAGCAGCACTGACTACCTCTGCAAGACGAGGATCAAATGGCTGTGGCAGGATATTGTCCTCATGTAGTTCTTCCTCTGCCACAAGGTCTGCGATGGCGTGGGCCGCCGCCAACTTCATCTCTTCTGTAATAGCAGTAGCGCGTCCCTCCAGAGCTCCTTTGAAAATGCCAGGAAATGCCAAAACATTGTTAATCTGGTTTGGGAAATCAGATCTTCCCGTTCCCACAATGCGGGCACCTGCTTCCTTTGCAAGGTCCGGCATAATCTCTGGTACCGGATTTGCCATGGTAAAAAGAATCGCATCTGGTGCCATGGAGGCAACCATTTCTTTGGATACGATATTTGGTGCAGAGACACCCACAAAGATATCAGCTCCAGACATAACATCCGCTAAAGTGCCCTGTACGTTTTCAGGATTTGTAATCGCAGACATTTTTTTCTGCATCCAGTTGAGGGAAGGACTTTCCCGATGGATTGCGCCGTTAATGTCGCAGAGGATTACATTTACAAAACCGTAATTTAACAGCATCTTACAGATGGCAATACCGGCGGAACCGGAGCCGTTGATGACTACTTTGCAGTTTTCTTTCTTCTTTGGAATGATCTTTAAGGCATTGATGATGCCAGCCAATACGACAATGGCGGTACCGTGCTGATCGTCGTGAAATACCGGGATAGAGAGACGTTCTTTGAGACGTTCTTCTATCTCAAAGCAGCGTGGAGCGGAGATGTCTTCCAAATTGATTCCCCCAAAGGTCGGTGCAAGTCGTACTACTGTCTCGATAATCTCTTCCGTATCCTGAGTATCCAGACAGATTGGAAAGGCGTTGACTCCGGCAAATTCTTTGAATAGAACTGCTTTTCCCTCCATCACAGGCATAGCAGCCAATGGTCCAATGTTGCCAAGACCTAAAACAGCGCTACCATCTGATACAACAGCCACTGTATTGGATTTTATGGTGTATTTGTAAGCTGCTTCTGGATCTTTGGCGATTACCTTACATGGTTCCGCCACTCCCGGTGTATATGCGAGAGCCAGATCCTCTCTGGAAGCAACATGACATTTTGCTTCAGTGTTGATTTTTCCATTCCATTCTTCATGGAGAAGTAATGCTTTCTCGTTGTGGGTCATATTGATTACCTTCTTTATAATAATGTATAATTTTAAACTGATCCGACAAAGATACCTGCAGAATCAAAGCAGTTTTTGTGGGATACTTACTTTTTTTAATATATCATTTTTCCCCACTATGTGCAAACAGAATTGTGCGTATCTTGATGTTGAGATTCTTGTGGGAAAAGGATTGCATTTTTACAATATCTGGATTATAATTAATTTTTACAAGAAAGGAGCCATATATATGGATTACAATACATTATCTCTAGCAGATCTGCGGATCATTGCAAAGGAAAAAGGATTAAAGAGCATTACTGTATTGAAGAAGAGTGAACTGATTCAAAAGCTGGAAGAATTGGAAAAAGAGGAAATGGATAAGGGAAGGGAAACTGCCAGAATGCAGGATGCTTCATCCGCAAAGAGTTTTATCCAGACAATGGATCCGAACGATATTTCTTCTCTAGACAGCGGTGAGATTGCAGATGGCATCTTGGAAGTTATGCCGGATGGATTTGGATTTATCCGCTGTGCCAACTATTTGCCGGGAGATCAGGATGTATATGTATCTCCGGCGCAGATTCGTCGCTTTAATTTAAAGACGGGAGATATGCTGCGGGGAAATATCCGCATCAAGACAGAGCGAGAGAAATTCCGTGCTCTTTTGTATGTTATTTCTGTCAATGGACATCCTCCTTATGAAGCCCAGAGAAGACCAAATTTTGAAGATATGACGCCGATTTTCCCAAACGATCGAATTCGTCTGGAGACAGCGGACTCCTCCGTACCGATGCGTATGGTGGATCTTCTTTCCCCTATTGGAAAGGGACAGCGTGGTATGATCGTTTCTCCTCCAAAGACTGGAAAAACTACATTATTAAAAGAGATTGCCAGAAGCATCAGCCGTACTTATGCTGATATGAATATGATTGTATTGCTTATTGATGAGCGTCCGGAGGAAGTGACTGACATCCGAGAGTCCATTGAGGGACCAAATGTAGAAGTAATCTATTCCACATTTGATGAACTTCCAGAACATCACAAACGAGTATCTGAGATGGTGTTAGAACGTGCCAAACGTCTGGTAGAACATAAGAAGGATGTGGTGATTTTGCTAGATAGTATCACACGACTGGCAAGAGCATATAATCTGACCGTTCCACCAAGTGGACGTACTTTGACGGGTGGTTTAGATCCTGCTGCCCTTCACATGCCAAAGAAATTTTTCGGCGCAGCTAGAAATATGAGAGAGGGCGGTAGTCTTACCATATTGGCTACGGCATTGGTTGACACGGGAAGTAAGATGGATGATGTAGTCTTTGAAGAATTTAAGGGAACCGGTAATATGGAACTGGTTCTTGATCGAAAACTTTCCGAAAGAAGAATTTTCCCAGCCGTTGACATCCAAAAATCCGGTACAAGAAGAGAAGAACTGCTCTTAACTAAGGA
>CAYLUV010000045.1:0-13887 GCA_964386955.1 uncultured Lachnospiraceae bacterium | reverse complement strand
GAAATCAGGCATGTATCAGGTAGTAAAACGAGACGGAAAAGTCAGCGAATTTAACCTTGGAAAGATCAGTCAGGCTATCACAAAGGCCTTTGAGGCAAAGGAGAAGCAGTATCATCCAAGCATTATTGATTTGCTGGCGTTAAAGGTGACAGCAGATTTTGAGCCAAAGATTAAGAATGATATGGTTCAAGTGGAAGATATCCAGGATAGTGTGGAATCTGTGCTGGTACAGGCTGGTTACGCCGATGTGGCAAAGGCTTACATTTTATACCGTAAACAGAGAGAAAAAATCCGCAATATGAAATCCACCATTTTGGATTATAAGGAGATTGTAAACAACTATGTCAATATCAATGACTGGCGTGTAAAGGAGAACTCCACCGTAACCTATTCTGTGGGAGGTCTGATTTTAAGTAACAGTGGCGCCATCACAGCCAACTACTGGCTTTCTGAGATTTACGACGAGGAGATTGCCGATGCTCACAGAAACGCAGAAATCCACATTCATGACCTTTCTATGCTGACTGGATATTGCGCAGGCTGGTCCTTAAAACAGCTGATTCAGGAAGGATTAGGAGGTGTGACAGGAAAGATTACCTCCGCACCGGCAAAACATCTCTCTACACTTTGTAACCAGATGGTAAATTTCCTTGGCATTATGCAAAATGAGTGGGCAGGAGCACAGGCATTTTCCTCCTTTGATACCTACCTGGCACCTTTTGTTAAGGTGGACAATCTTTCTTACCGGGAAGTAAAAAAATGTATCGAATCCTTTATTTTTGGTGTAAATATTCCAAGCCGTTGGGGGACACAGGCACCATTTTCCAACATAACTTTAGATTGGACCGTACCGGCGGATCTGGCCAATATGCCAGCTATCGTAGGTGGCAAGGAGATGGACTTTACCTACGGAGACTGTAAGAAAGAGATGGATATGGTAAATAAGGCATTTATCGAGACTATGATCGAAGGAGATGCCGACGGACGAGGATTCCAGTATCCAATTCCAACCTACTCTATCACAAAGGATTTTGACTGGTCTGATACCGAAAATAACCGTCTTCTCTTTGAGATGACAGCCAAATACGGTACTCCATATTTTTCTAACTATGTAAACAGTGATATGGAGCCAAGCGATGTGAGAAGTATGTGCTGCCGTCTTCGTTTGGATTTGAGAGAACTGCGAAAAAAATCCGGTGGATTTTTCGGAAGCGGTGAAAGTACAGGTTCTGTCGGCGTAGTTACCATCAATCTACCAAGAATTGCGTATCTTTCCAGTGATGAGAAAGAATTTTACAAGCATTTAGATCATTTGATGGATATTTCTGCCCGTTCCTTAAAAATTAAGAGAACCATTATCACCAAATTGTTGGAGGAAGGTCTGTATCCTTATACCAAGCGTTATCTGGGCACTTTTGAAAATCATTTCTCCACTATCGGTCTTATTGGTATGAACGAAGCGGGACTCAATGCAAAATGGCTGCGAAAGGATCTCACCCATGAAGAGACCCAGAGATTTGCGGTGGATGTATTAAATCATATGAGAGAGCGTCTCTCTGATTATCAGGAGATGTACGGTGATCTTTACAATCTGGAGGCAACACCGGCAGAATCTACCACATATCGTCTGGCAAAACACGATGTGGAGCAGTTTGGCGACATTATCACTGCCAACGAAAAAGGTGGAACGCCGTATTACACCAACAGTTCCCATCTTCCAGTGGGTTATACAGAGGATATTTTTACGGCTTTAGACATTCAGGATGAGCTTCATACCCTTTACACATCCGGCACGGTATTTCATGCTTTCTTAGGAGAAAAAATGCCGGATTGGCAGTCTACAGCGGCTCTGGTAAAGAAGATTGCAGACAACTATCGTCTTCCATACTATTCTATTTCTCCAACTTACTCAATTTGTAAGGAACACGGTTATCTGACAGGAGAGCAGTTTATCTGTCCGCACTGTGGCAAGGAGACGGAGGTTTATAGCCGAATCACAGGATACTATCGTCCAGTGAAAAACTGGAACGATGGAAAAGCGCAGGAGTATAAGGAACGTAAAGTCTATGTGGTACAGGGGGATGAGATGAAAAAGCCAGGCTGCATGGAAAGAGTGGTGAAGGAAACTGCCACGGAGATGGCAAAGGAAACTTCTTCCCAGACAGAATCTGTGGAAAGAATGGAACACCCTTTTGAAGTGAAAAATGCAGATGCAAAAGAAAAGGCATTGCTTTTTACAACAAAGACCTGTCCAAACTGTCGTATTGCCGTTGCTATGCTGCAGAAGGCGGGAATGGAATACGAGAAGCTAGATGCAGAGGAAGTGGTGGATATGACAGAGCGTTTTCAGATTCGTCAGGCACCAACACTTGTGGTGATTAAGGGGAATCAGGTGGAAACTTTTGCAGGACCTGGGGGAATTAAGAGTTATCTGGATGCCAGATAAAGAAATAGAGATTAAAATACAAGAAAGGGCGTTGGCAAAAGCCTAACCTCCATAGAGGAGGCGGAGTTGTCAACGCCCTTTCATTATACATTTTCTTAGGGATTGCAGTAACAGAATTTTTGGAAGTAGACCAAGTGACTTATTAGTGTTTTTTAGAAAGACAGCACTTGCAAATGCCATAAAAGAAGGCATTATGTCCGGTAATTTGGCCGGAAAATCCCTTTTGTGCTGCTTCATTAAAACCAGGGATGACTGTGGCCGGAAGATCTTCTACGGTGCCGCATTCTTGGCAGATAAAATGATAGTGGGTATTGGTGCAGGCGTCGAAGCGCTCTGCCTTACCATCCACAGACAATTTGATAATCATACCATGTTCTGTCAACAGGGAAAGATTGCGATATACGGTGCCTAAACTAATATTTGGAATCTCCTTTCGAATATCCATGTAGATCATGTCCGCAGTAGGATGATCGCATCTGTTTTGTAGATTTGTCAAGATAGCGTCTCTTTGACGACTCTTTTTTAAGGTAGGGGTTGCCATAAAATATGCTCCTTTCTATTGTAAATAACAAATAATAAAACATAGAATTTTTGAATATAAAACTAGAAACTATTATTAATATTATAATTTCTGGGAGCTTTTTTGTCAACGTATCTTTTTCTTGACAAGGGAAAATGCCAATAGTATACTTTGATATGACGAAATCGAACCGTTTTTATATTGAATAGAAAGAAAACAAAGGAGATTGTAATCATGCCAGAAAATATGAGAGAAATTATTGCAGAACAGTTAAATGTGGACGTAAGTGAGATTCACATGGAGACATCTTTTAAGGATGACCTTGGTGCAGATTCCCTTGATTTATTTGAGCTTGTGATGGCACTTGAAGAAGAGTATGATATTGAACTTCCAGCAGATGACTTAGCTGCAATCAACACAGTGGAAGACATTATCAATTACTTAAAAGAAAAAGGAATTGATTTATAAGAACATAAAAAGAATCTTAGGAAATAAGGCTCCTAAGATTCTTTTCTTTTGCTTTATTTTACAGTAACCTTGCAGGTCTTTTTTAGTCTGGTATTTGGAACAGTCACAGTGATGGTGGCAGTTCCCTTTTTTCTACCCTTAAAACGGTAGCTGAAAGCTCCTGTATTGGTGGCTTTAATTATTTTTTTGCCGGCACTGCTTACCTTGAATGATACCTTATTGCTGATAGCATAAGAAGGTCCAATGGTGGCAGTCAAGGTAGCAGATTTCCCTTTCTTTATGCTGATACTGCTGCGATTTAAGGAAAGACTGGTGGCATAGTCCGTGGTTCGCAGATCATAGCTGCTAAGCTGCACGGCATGGGTGCCATACTGGCTCTTTAGATAAAAAGTATTTGTATTTTTATTGATGCCTGTTAAAGTAAAGGCAACTCCGATTTTAGGATCGTGATTGCGCACCATAGATGCATTCTGATTCATGGAGGACAGCATGGTGTAATTAGGCTGGAAGAAAACTCTGTTTTTGTATAAATAAAATGGCGTTACAGAGGTAGCCACGGGAGTTTCGGCTCCAGTCATAGAATATCTCCAGTAAGAATATTGGGTTCTGTCAGTATTTGTTCTTACAATGTACCAGTTTCCGCGGGAAAAACTCTGATATTGGGAACTATAACGAGGCATATTGGAGTATGTGGTGGAGCTGGTACGTATATTGGATGACCAACCATAATGCTTTTGATTCCAAATCTCATTGTCATTTAACAGAAAATAAGTGTAGTAAACAAGGGTTCCGGAACCTTTTTCTTTCCAATTGGTAGCTGCATCAGGATCATCCCAGGTAACATCCACATGATACCATCGATTGTTTAGTTTTACCAGATTCCAAGCATGGTTCATGGATTGACTTTCCACGAATTGACTGTCAATGCCGTAAGCATCTAAGATAAGACGGTAAGCATATGCATAACCGCTACAGACGCCGGATTTGCGGCACAAAACCCCATAGGCAGAATGTTTGTTGATATCTGGTTTGAATTTGTTATTGTTTTTGTTGGCAGTCAATTTGTACGAATAGGGAAGATCGTAGGTACATCTTTTGATTAAGTAATCGTGAGCGGCCACTAAAACTTCTGTTTTGGATAGGCCAGATCCGATGGAATTTTTCGCATTATTCACAGCACTTTTTAAACTATTGTAACGCTTCGTCAGTGTTTTTTTTGAGGCAGTGTATTGCAAGGTAACCTTATATACACGACCGGTATATTTGTTGTATGTATAGCGGTAGCTGTAGCTGTAGATGGCGTCCTGTATATAAGGATCTTTTATAAAAGCTTTGTATATGGCATCGTACACGTTGCTGGTATACAGCTTAGCAGATTTAACATTTACGGATTTTTTGAATCCCTTCATGGCTTTATAAATGGTGTTTACTTGTTTGGAATTGGCAGCACCGCTATAACTGTTAGAAATGATACCAGTGGCACTGCTTCCCATGATAGAATTGGAAATGGTTCCGACAGCAGATTTTTCATTTATTAAAGAGGTACTGCTAATATAAAATTCTTTGCTAGTAACGAGCTCTTCACTCTTTGCTTCTGCGTTGCAAGGAAAAACGAAAAGCGAAAAAAATAGGAGTAGGTATAGGATTCTCTTTCTCATAGACAAATCTCCTCGTTTATTGAAAATAATGTCGTTAGTTAAAGTCATTATATCAGAAAATATCTTATAGCGCTAGATTTACCATGGAAAAAAGCGAAGAAAGATAAGATAAATCTTCATTATTTGTCAGCTCTTTTCAGAAGGAGATTCTTGACAAAGAGGAGAAAATTCGTTATGATATACGGACATGAGTTTAGAATTTCATGTTTTACCAGTCAGGGGTTGTACTGGTTTCGACGGGGATTTTGAAGTTATGGAAGCCATCCGCAGACCAGGACTGCGTATCAACTTGGACTTAAAATTAAACGCAAACAACAATTTTGCATTAGCTGCCTAGTTGCGGCTTGTCGGCTCTGAGATTCCCGCGTTTCAGAATCCCGGCATCGAACTTGCGGGGCCCTTACTTCCCAAAGCTTTGAGGGAAGTGTAGTATCATGAAGCTACTAAAGTCATAAGCCTGTCTGTGGGCGTTTGATGGAGGGAATGTCAAAACATGAGACTGTGATGGGAGATGCCGTAATGGAAGGATTTTCGGACAGGGGTTCGATTCCCCTCAGCTCCATTAAAACAAGAAGATTCGAATTCATTAGGTTCGAATCTTTTTTTGTTGGATTTATGATTTGTAAGAGGAAGTCGGGAAACGGTTTGTTTTCCGGCTTTTCCAATATCTAAAAAATAAGGAGTGATCATATGAATCTAAAAGACAAAAAACAGGGCATTTTTTATATTACATATGCTATGGTGCTTTTTTTTCTTTTGTACAACATAAAGACATTGTTGGGATTGGGAAACAGCATTGTGGGCATATTACTTCCCTTTATTGCGGGGGCAGGGGTTGCGTTTATCCTAAGTCTGCCTATGGGATTTATTGAAAGAAATCTCACGAAGCTTGCTGGGGGCAAGAAGGCAGAACGCTGGAAGCGACCGGTGAGTTTAATATTAACGTTAGTTCTTTTTGTGGCAATTATTGCCATTGTAGTGGTATTGATTATACCAGCGGTGCGGGACGCAGCAGAAAAAATAATTGAGACCGTGCCGATGTTCCTTACTACAGTGATAAATTGGATGGAAGAGGCTCATATTCCGGCGGACGAATTGGAGGCATGGTTAAACGAGATGACCATCAATTGGGCAGAGATTGGACAGAAAGCGCTGAGCTTTGTGAAAAATTGGTCTACAGGTTTTGTGGTATCCACGGTGGATGTGGTATCCTCTGTGATTGGCGTGGTAGCAGATAGTGTGATTGCTTTTATTTTTGCCATCTATATTTTGTGTGCGAAAGAAAATCTTTATCGACAGTTTAAAATGATCTTATATGCCTTTGTGCCGGAAAAGGTGGCAGATCAGGTGATGAAGGTGGGAAAACTTACCCATCGCACCTTTTCCAACTTCTTCGCAGGACAGTGCTTGGAGGCATGTATTCTGGGCGGTATGTTTGTGGTAACGATGACAGTGCTTCGGATTCCATATGCCATCTTGATCGGTGTTTTGATCGCAGTGACAGCGCTGATTCCTATTTTTGGAGCCTTTATTGGCTGTGCAGTGGGGGTGTTTTTAATCTTGATGGTAAATCCAATGAAGGCATTGGTATTTTTCATTATGTTCTTTGTATTGCAGCAGATAGAAGGCAATTTAATCTATCCAAAGGTAGTGGGTGGTTCTGTGGGGCTTCCTAGTATCTGGGTGCTGATGGCAGTATCCGTGGGCGGCAGTTTGGCTGGTGTCATCGGGATGATTTTATTTATTCCTCTCTTTTCTGTGGTGTATGCCCTGTTCCGGGAACAGACTTATAGCAGATTGAATAAAAATCAGCGGATAAAAAAGAAAGTGGAATAGAACGATAGATATTTTTTGCATGGCGGAATCGTTTTTCACAGATTATACAAATTGATTTGCTATATTTGGTAAAACGATAATTGCGAGAGATGAGGGGGAAATACCATGGAACAGTTGAAGATTTTGGTGGTGGACGATGAGAGCCGCATGAGAAAATTGGTGAAGGATTTTCTTAAGAAAAAAGATTTTGATGTGTTGGAAGCTGGGGACGGGGAAGAAGCCTTGGACCTGTTCTTTTCAGTAAAAGATATTAGCCTTATTATTTTAGACGTGATGATGCCAAAGATTGACGGCTTTGAGGTAGTAAAAGAGATTAGACAGTACTCCAAAGTACCGATTATTATGCTGACTGCCAAGGGCAAGGAAAGTGATGAGCTGCAGGGCTTTGATCTTGGGGTGGATGAGTACATTTCCAAGCCGTTCAGTCCGAAGATTTTGGTGGCGCGAGTGGAAGCGATTCTTCGAAGAACCAGCAATATGGCAGAAAATGAGATATTGAAGGCTGGCGGCATTGAGATCAATGTGGCAGGACATGAAGTGACCATCGACGGCAAAAAGATTGAGCTTAGTTATAAGGAATTTGAACTTTTAAATTATTTCTTTGTGAATCAGGGGGTAGCGCTTTCCAGAGAGAAGATTTTAAATAACGTCTGGAATTATGACTACTTTGGAGATGCCAGAACCATTGACACTCATGTGAAGAAGCTGCGAAGCAAGATGGGAGAAAAGGGCGCTTATATTAAGACTATCTGGGGTATGGGATACAAGTTCGAGGTGGAATAGAGGATGGAAATCAGACATTCGATCAGAGTAAAGCTTACCTCTGTGCTAATTGCTACGGTGCTGGGAATTCTTATACTGGTATCAGCGGCGATTCTTGCCTTTGCGGAGAGCTTTTACTATAATTTTGAGAAAGAAAATATGGTCAGTAACTTCCAAAAAGTATGCGAATATTACAAAGAAGACATTTCCTCCGATGATATGGAGGAAAAGCTGTGGAATATCACCCAAAAAACAAGTATCCGTATTGTGGTGGTGGATCCGGTGATGAGCCTTTACAGCGAAAAGCCAGTCCATGCCACCACCTATCTCTATGGAGAAAATTATGATACCATGATTAGCTATCTTCGGAAAATTTCTGCTTACCAAGCCTTAGGTGGGGACGACTCTACTAGACTCTTGGTGGAAGGAATCAATGAGAATGGTTATGTGGTGGCAGAAACCCGTAAAAATATAAGAAATACCAACGACATTTTTCTCTTTGGACGGTTGAGCAACAATTATTTGGTGGCTATGCAGATTCCGATGGAGAGTATGCAGTCTACGGTAAAGGTATTTACTCAATTTTTGGCCTATGTGGGTGTGATTGCGGTGCTTTTTGGAACCATGATCATGTCGGTTGTATCTAACAGCTTTACCAGACCAATCAAGGAGATGGCTACGGTAGCTTCCCGTATGAGGGAACTGGATTTTGATGCGAAGGTAACTAATATCTCCATGGATGAGTTGGGAGATTTGGGCATCTGTATCAACGATCTGTCTTCCAAACTGGAACAGACCATATCGGAGTTAAAGACAGCTAACAATGAGCTTCGAAAGGATATTGATCAAAAGAGCAAGATTGACGATATGCGAAAGGAATTCTTATCCCATGTGTCCCACGAATTAAAGACGCCGATTGCGTTGATTCAGGGTTATGCGGAGGGATTGAAGGAAAATATTTCAGACGACGAGGAAAGCAGGAATTTCTACTGTGAGGTAATCGCAGATGAGGCAGACAAGATGAACAAGATGGTAAAGAAACTGCTTGCCCTTAATGAAATTGAATTTGGACAAGATCAGGTACACATCCAGCGCTTTGATGTGGTGGATCTGCTGCGAAATCTGACGGCGTCTTCCGCGATTCTTTTCCAGAAAAAGAATGTTACGGTGGAATTCAACAACAAAGATCCCCTCTATGTGTGGGCAGATGAATTTATGATTGAGGAAGTTCTTTCTAATTATATCAGCAATGCCCTAAACCATGTGGTGGAAGGCGGCAAGGTACGCATTCGTTTGGAAAAGCAAGAAAAAAATGTGCGTATTTTTGTCTATAACACAGGGGAACAAATTCCAGAGGAGGATTTGGAAAAGATTTGGATCAAATTCTTCAAGGTGGATAAGGCGAGAACAAGAGAATACGGAGGAAGCGGTATTGGTCTTTCCATTGTGGCGGCTACCATGGAAGCCCATGGTAAGAGCTATGGGGTGCAAAATGTGGAAGACGGTGTAGAATTCTATATTGATTTGGATACCAATCTATAAAGAAAAAGGCAGGGGATAACAAGATCCTCTGCCTTTCGTGTTATGTAGAATTATAATTCGATCTTTCCGCTTTCTGTTTCGTTAAATACGTAGTACGCAGCGTTTTCTTCTGGTTTGATATATAAATCTACTGTGTTTAAGTCTTTCACTTTATTGCCATTGCCAGTCCAGACTTTTTTTGCAGCTGCTAATACATCTTTTGTATCAATCTGCTTTCCCTGAAATTCTACATATAAATTGGATTTCATTGCCATAATAGTATCTCCTTTTGTTAAAGATTTGTAATCGATAAATTGCAAACAGGTATAATAATATCGCATTCTCAAAAAAAAAGCAAGTTTTTCCATAAAGGAAGTTTTTTGCGTGATGAGAAAGAGTTGCAAAAGAAATAGTTTTCCACTATAATGTAATGAAGTGACAGAAAGGGGAAGCCTATGATTTCGATTATTGATTATGATGCAGGAAATATAAAGAGTGTAGAAAAAGCATTGACATTTCTGGGGGAAAAAGCAGTCATTACCAGGGATAAGGATGTAATCCTCGCTAGCGACCGAGTTATCTTGCCAGGAGTTGGAGCCTTTGGAGATGCCATGGCAAAACTGAAAGAGTACCATCTGATTCCCGTTATCCATGATCTGGTAGAGAAAGAGATTCCACTTTTGGGAATCTGTCTTGGGATGCAGCTGCTTTTTGAATCCAGTGAGGAATCCAAAGGAGTGGCGGGTCTTGGAATCCTGCCGGGAGAGATTTTGCGGATTCCGGAAGGAGAGGGAAGAAAGGTGCCTCATATGGGGTGGAATGATCTTACGGTGCGGGATGATTCCAGATTGTTTCAGGGACTTCCGAAGAATCCTTATGTGTATTTTGTGCATTCCTATTATTTAAGGGCAAAAAATCAAGCTGTTGTGGCGGCAACCACTGAGTATGGAGTAAAGATACACGCTGCAGTGGAAAAAGGAAATCTTTTTGCCTGTCAGTTCCATCCAGAAAAGAGCTCTGAGGTGGGACTTCAGATTTTGAGAAATTTTATAAATCTTGAATGATATGACACAGAGAAGTTTTGAGAGACGTCGCAGAACATAGAAGAATACAGGGAGAATAAGATGCATACAAAACGAATTATACCTTGTCTGGATGTACATAAGGGAAGAGTGGTAAAGGGAGTTAATTTTGTGAATTTAAAGGATGCGGGAGATCCCGTGGAGATTGCCAGAGCCTATGATCAGGCTGGGGCAGATGAATTGGTCTTTTTGGACATTACAGCCTCCTCCGATGCCAGAAATACGGTGGTGGATATGGTGCGCCGGGTGGCAGAGGTGGTATTTATCCCCTTTACTGTGGGAGGTGGTATCCGCACAGTAGAGGATTTTAAGGTGCTTTTGCGGGAAGGTGCTGATAAGATATCCATCAATAGCTCAGCTATCAATACACCGAACCTGATTAGTGAGGCGGCAGATAAATTTGGGAGTCAGTGTGTGGTGGTGGCCATCGATGCCAAAAAGAGAGCTGATGGTTCCGGATGGAACATTTACAAAAATGGCGGTCGTGTGGATGTGGGCATTGATGCAGTGGAATGGGCCATGGAGGTGGAACGCCGGGGAGCCGGGGAGATCCTTCTCACCAGCATGGATTGTGACGGTACAAAATCCGGGTATGACAATGCATTGACTCGTATAATTTCAGAGCAGGTGAATATTCCTGTGATTGCCTCCGGAGGTGCTGGGACAAAAGCACATTTTTATGACACCTTGACGGAGGGAAAAGCGGACGCAGCTTTGGCGGCTTCACTCTTTCACTATAAAGAACTGGAAATCATGGAATTGAAGAAATATCTGAGAGAGAGAGGACTTTCTGTTCGAATGTAGCGGTTTAGTATCATTGGCATAATATAGGTCAGAAATAGAAAAAAGAAGAGGAAAGGGCAGGAAAGAGATATGGAGACAGCGTTTACAGGGGCAGACATTTTACTGCCCGGTCCTAAGGTGGAGATGGAAAAATGGGCGGTGGTAGCCTGTGACCAGTTTACCAGTGAGCCGGCATACTGGGAGGAAACAAGAGAAATTGTGGGGCAGAACCCCTCTACTTTAAATGTGATTCTCCCAGAAGTGTATTTGGAAGCAAAGGACGTGGAAGAACGGTTGCAAGTAATCGGAAATTACATGAAAGAATACTTGGAACAGGGAATTTTTGAGGAATATAAAGATGCCATGGTCTATGTGGAGCGTAAGGACAGTCGAGGAAGAAGACGCGCCGGACTGGTGGGAAAGATTGATTTGGAAGAGTATGATTTTAGAAAGGGAAGTCAGTCCCAGGTGCGAGCCACAGAAGCTACTGTAACGGAACGGATTCCGCCCCGTCTTAGAGTGCGTCGGGAAGCATTGCTAGAACTTCCCCATATTATGCTACTAATCGATGACTCAGAGGATTCCGTGGTGGAGCCATTGGAGAAAAAAGTGGATTCCATGAGAAAACTTTATGATTTTTCCTTGATGCAGGAAGGAGGCTTCGTGACGGGATATCTGCTTGGAAAAGAAGAAAGAGTGCAGGTGGAAGCAGCACTTCGGCGCTTACAGGAAAAAGCAATTCTCTTACAGCAAAAGGAGATATCGGAGAAAGCGATAACAGCCAAAAACTGCCTTCTCTATGCCATGGGAGATGGAAATCATTCCCTTGCCACAGCAAAGACTGCTTATGAGCAGTGGAAGGCGGAACATCCTGGGGAAGATACTAGCCAGTATCCTGGCCGATACGCCCTTGTGGAATTGGTAAATCTCCACAGTCCCGCATTAAAATTTAAGGCGATCCATCGACTGCTAACGGAGGTGGATGTAAAAAATCTGAAGGATGAAATGACCAAAGAATTGGGACTTTGGGAACCTAAAAAGTTGCAATTGCAGATGGAAAAAGAAGCGCAGATTATAGAACTTTGGTATGGAGAAAAAACAGAAAGACGAGTGATTACAAAGCCCCGGGCAAAGTTGGCGGTGGGAAGTGTGCAAAACTTTTTAGATGAGTATCTGAAGAAAAATCCGGGAAAGATGGATTATATTCATGGAGAACAGTCATTAAGGCAGTTGGCAAAGCAGGAACATGCCTTGGGAATCCATTTGGAGGACATGAAAAAGGAAGAATTGTTTCCTACAGTGCGACAGGATGGCGCACTGCCAAGAAAAACCTTCTCCATGGGTCATGCCAGAGACAAACGCTATTATTTGGAATGCCGAAAAATACGATAAAAAATAAGAAAAGCTGATGAAGGATTTTATTCCTTCATCAGCTTTTTTGTCTCCCTAAAGGGGAACGTTTATTTGTTGGATTCTTCCAGGTTTTTGTTTGCTGTGGAGAGCATCAATTTGATTCGGTTGATCTGGTTTACTTCACTGGCACCTGGATCGTAGTCAATAGCCACAATATTGGCTTCTGGATACTGACGACGGATTTCCTTGATAACACCATTTCCAACCACGTGGTTTGGAAGACAGGCAAATGGCTGGGTGCAGACAATGTTTGGTGCACCGCTGTGGATCAGTTCCATCATCTCGCCAGTCAGGAACCAACCTTCTCCTGTCTGGTTACCCAGAGATACGAAAGGTTTGGCAAGCTCAGCCAATTTGCTGATTGGAACAGGGGCACTAAAGTGTGTACTCTGATCCAGAGCCTTCTTCATGGAGTGACGATATTTATCCAGTGCCCAAATACCAAGATTGGATAAGGTTTTTCCTTTCTTTGGTTTGCCAAGATAATCTGTCTTATAGTTGCTGTTGTAGAAGCTGTAGAACATAAAGTCTAAAAGGTCAGGCATAACAGCTTCTGCGCCTTCTGCTTCCAATAACTCTACCAGACGGTTATTGGCATCTGGCAGGAACTTAACCAGAATTTCGCCAACGATACCAACACGAGGTTTTTTGATATCCAGGCGAGGCAGTTCGTCAAATTCGCGGATAATGTCTTTGACATTTCGACAGAATTCGCTGTATTTGGCTTTCTTTAAGGATGCGATACATTTTGCTTTCCATTTTTCATGGAGTGCATTGGTACTTCCAGGAACTTTTTCATATGGACGAGTAGCGTATACTACTCTCATAAATAAATCGCCGTAGATGACTGCCTGCAGTACGCGAATCAGCATTGGGATGGTGTACTGGAAGCCTTCGTTTTTCTCAATGCCCTGTACACTGATACTGATAACAGGAATATGTCCCATGCCGGCATTTTCCAGGGCACGGCGGATAAATCCAATGTAGTTGGTAGCACGACAGCCGCCACCGGTCTGTGTAATGGCAAGAGCTACTTTATTTAAGTCATACTTGCCGGAATTTAAGGCGCTCATCATCTGTCCGATGACGATAAGAGATGGGTAGCAGGCATCGTTATTTACATATTTTAAGCCGGCATTGACCGCTTCTTTGCCCATCTCCGGCAGAATATCAATATTAAATCCTGCATAGCGAAGGGCTGGTTCCAACAGATCAAAGTGGATTGGAGACATCTGAGGGAGAAGAATGGTGTAATCCTTCGCCATCTCCTTTGTAAATTCCACACGGTTGATGTTGGCTGGAACTGGTGCTGGCTCAATTTTTTGTTTCTTTCTTACGGATACTGCAGAGAGAAGAGAACGGATACGAATTCTTGCAGCACCTAAGTTATTTACTTCG
>CAYLUV010000044.1:0-13944 GCA_964386955.1 uncultured Lachnospiraceae bacterium | reverse complement strand
AAGTGTCTTTCTCTATAGAGAAATTTTTTCAAAAAATAGAGTCTATCTAATATCTTTCATCTTAGATAGCCTCTTTTTAACTGTTCACTGTCCATTGGTCCTTACCTTCCTTTCCTAATCTTCGAGAATTAACTTAATGTTTTGGTGGTCTGTACCTTCCTTTCGCCTTTATTTCAATGGTTTTCAATCTAAGCTTCTGGTGGAATCAACCTCGCTTTCACTTTTTGTTGTCTGTTAATTCTTTGTATCTCTCTTTGTTATGTGTTTATTATAGCCTGACGTTCCTGTTTTGTCAATACTTATTTTTAAAAAATTTTAAATTATTTTTCTTTTTATTTCCCACTTTAAAATTGTCTGTTTTTTATATTTTTTTGAAATAATATGCCGTCACTTCTAGGAAACCCCTCCATGACGGCTCATTATACAACATGTTAAATAAAAATATTCAATAATCCTATGACAAATCCGATCAATGCTCCCAGATTTACCACGGTGCTCAGTTCTTTCTTCATCACAGAAAGGACTAATTCCTCAATCTCTTCCACTGGCATCTGATTGATCTTATCTTCCACCATCTGGTTTAAGTTGATTTTCTGTAAAAGGTCAGAGATTTTATCCTCGATAAAGCCCTCGTATATTTTTCTAACGATGCTTTTCAAAAGATCCAATTCCAGACCAACTTTTTCCATCAACTCCCCTGGTGTCTTTTCTTCCATTGCCTCTATTTTTTCCTGAAGGATTGGGAGAATCAAATCCTCTCCCTCTTCCTTGATGTATTCTTCCATCTTCTTTCCCGCCGGCGCTACCAGAGAACGAACCATATCCGCTGAAATCATCATAGCGAGAAAACCATCCAGATTGGACACAACAGCGTCGGCTCCTTTTTCTGCAATCCACTCCGCAAGGGGAAGTTTTTCTACCTCTCTCATAATCAGCGCAGCTGCTTTGCTTCCCAGTATCTCTTTTCCATCTTCGTATGTTTCCTCATCTGTGTAGGAAAGAAAATAGGTTTTTATGGTCTTTTCCTTCTCTTCATAGATGCCTTCTACCGCCTGATCCAAAGAAGAAAACATTTTATCAGAAAGCAACGTATTTTTTATATCTTCCTCTGTAAGAAGTGTCGTTCCCACCACATTTCCCAGTGCTTTTGCTAGACGTTTCTGTCCTTTTGGAATCACTCCCGGGGTAAAAGGAACCGTCCATCCACCAATTTTCACTGGATGCAGCGGACGAAATAACATTTTTACTGCAAGATAATTTGTAAAATAACCAATCACTGCCCCAATGGCAGGACCTGTCAACATAGATAAATCCATAATAAAACCTTCTTTCGTTTTTTCATGATTTCCCCATTATAAATCATTTTAATTTTAAAGTAAACTTCTATTTCGACGAATCCCCAGACTTTCCACACTTTTGGCAATATTTAGATATCCGTAACCAAAATCCCGATTGGGGTAGGTGATATTTTTTCGATTTGTCCCCTTGATCAGCACATTTTTTACCTGAAGTCCGGTGTAATAACTTCGATCTGAAAAAAGCAGCAGCGCGCACCCCGCCGCCACCGCTGCTGCCACACTGGTTCCCGTCTCTCTGCGAAAACCGTTTCTCAATGTAGGACCGTAGACGTCCACGCCGGGAGCTGCAAAATCCGGTTTCACCGCCTGATCTCTGGAATATCCTCTGCTGGCCTGAAAAAAAAGCCCATCGGTTTTGTCATCATAGGCCGTCACTGTCATGGGATTTTCTGCATTTCCCGGCTCACATATGGTAGTGTAGGGATCTGGTTTTAAAAAATAAGTCTCTGTTCCAATAAATTTTTCCATAGGAAGCCAAAGATCAAACCGTCCTGCCAACACATTTTCTTTGTAGACACGTATTTTCCATATCCCTGGTGTGGGGCGGTCAAATCGCATCCAGATCAGTGTGTCGCCACTGGTACGCTCCACCACTTCGTAAAACACCGTAATGCGGGTCTCTTCCAGTGAAAATCCCACATCCACCCCCTCTGACACAAGGGATAGAGGAATTTTTTCGGTCACTTCTCCACCTGGTGATACAAAACCCACCGTATAGACATCCGGCACTTCCGCCCACAGTTCCAAAGAAAAACCGCTTTCGCCCTCTCCCACATTCAACTCCACGTCTTGATATCCCCAATTTTCTAGTCCATTTCCCCGGTAATGATGCCCTAGACTTCCTTCATTTCCCGCGGCCAACACCACACATTTTCCCGAAAATGCAGAGATATTGTTGAGATAATTTTTTAAATAGTCACTTTTTCCATGATTTCCCGTGTTCGTGCCACACCCAAGTAGCAAGACAAGGGGCTTTTTTTGTTGATAGGCGTAGGCTTGCAAAAATCGAATTCCCAGAAAAATATCCGTCTCCTGAAATGCAATGACATTTTCCGGAATCAACCAAAAACGGCGCAGATACTCCTTCGCCTCCTTTAGTTTCACTACCGCAATATCACAAAGAGGCGCCACACCCTGCGCCTCTTCCTCCGGAAGAATTCTCCCCGCTGCCACACCAGCCAAGAATGTACCATGCCCCTCTATGTCTCTGGAAGGCACAACCTCATAGGGATTTTCTTGCTTCAATGCTTCGTTAATCTGCTCCTTTTCGTAAATGCTTCCGTAGGGAAATTCTTCCTGGGGCCGTTCCGCAGGGATGGTCTGATCCCAGATTACCCCAATGCGACTCGTTTCATCCTCATTTCGAAAAGCAGGGTGGGTATAATCAATGCCCGTATCCAATATCCCCAAAATCGTATCCCGTCCAAAGAAATCCAATTCTGGATTTCTCTGTAACCGCAACACACCAGTCGCATTCAAATGCCCTGTATCCAACAAACCAAACACCCTGGGAAGATTCTGAAAATTCAAAAAATCCCGCATTTCCTGCCCCGCTTCCCTTCGTTCCACTTGGATCACACCGTACTCTTGGTTGATGGGCACACTGCACTGCGCCTGTTCCAATAATTCTCGTCCTCTCGGACTAGCAGTCTCTATTATGTAATCGGCATAGTCATTGGAATAGATCATATCTTGACAATTCATGATACACTCCCATTTCTTTTTCTATATCTTATGAGACTTCATAAGAAAATATAGGATTTTTAAGCATTTTTGCAAAAGGCACAATTTTTATGATTGGAAAGGCAATGTCTACAATCCCGCCCCTTAAAAGTCTGCTCTTCCTTAGAAATATAAAAATAACCGACATTAGATTTTGGCGGCAAAAGTGTCTTTCCTGTCCAGCTCACCCCAATCTCATCACCACCTGCCATCTCCAAAATTTTCGGTATTTTTTCCAAATCTATGTCAAAATAACCAGGGCCAAAGGCCTCCGAAACATATCTTTTTTCCCCCAGTTTCTGCTCCACATACTTTTCCAGATAATTCCGCAGCCAATCTCTGGCACTGTCCAACATAGCAGTCATCCAACTGTCCAGATAAAATTGTTCCAACAAATCTAACTCTGTCGCAGAAAGCTCCGGTATTCCCATGGCATATGCCGCCAAAAAATCCTCCGAAGCTTCTTCCTTACAGAGCGTAACACATATATGAGGAACCAATCTTTCTTTATATTGTTCTCGGATATTCCATGCTTCCTCCCAATGATCTCCCATGTCCCTCTTCGGTCCTCCACATATCTTTCGAAAATAAGATTCACTTCCCGCGAAAATCTGCTCTTTTTCCACCTTTATGATTTGTTTTTCCATCTAGCACCCCTTCTATGACACAAAAAGGGAAACCTGATTTCAAACCAAGTTTCCCTTCTATCATCGCTTATCTATATTAGTAAGATTTGTGTGGTTTCTCTAAGCTTTTCGCCAATTCGTACAGAAGCTGTACACCACTTCCAGTTGCACCGATGGAGAAAATCTCACGATCCATCTTGGTATCCGCTGTACCAGCAATATCGAAATGTACCCAAGGTTTGTCTTCCACAAATTCCTGAATAAATCCAGCCGCTGCAGACGCACCACACTGGCTTCCACAGTTCTTAATATCTGCCACCATAGATGCGTTGATTCCAGCATACTCATCCTCGCAAAGTGGAAGTCTCCAGATTGCTTCTCCAGATGCTACAGAACTCTGAATAACCTTCTGCATCAGAGCATCATCGTTAGAGAAAGTACCAATATAACGGTCACCTAGTGCAACCACGCAAGCTCCTGTCAATGTAGCAATGTCCACGACGGATGTAGCTCTCTTTGTGCGAATCGCATAAGTGATGGCATCTACCAAAGTAAGTCTGCCCTCTGCATCTGTATTGTCAATCTCAATAAATTTGCCATTCATAGATTCCACGATGTCTCCTGGTCTGGAGGAACCGCCGGAAATCATGTTCTCACAAGCTGGAATCACTGCAAGAACATTCAGTTCTAATTTTGCCTCTGCAATGGCTTTCATAGCACCAAGTACTGCTGCTGCGCCAGCCATATCTCCATGCATGCCAGCCATACCGCCACCAAATTTGATGTTATATCCACCTGTATCAAAACAAACACCCTTACCTACCAAGGCAAGTTTCTCTGTCTCTGTCACTCTTCCATTGTATTCCATCACAATAAATCTCGGCTCGTTGATGGAACCCTGGGCTACGGAAAGATATGCATGCATTCCCAAATCTTCAATCTCTTCCGGTCCCATAATCAGAGTCTTCATATTATAAGCCTCTCCCAGTTTTCTCGCTTCCTCCGCAAGTGCTTCCGGAGTCAGGCGATTGGCTGGTTCGTTGGCTAAATCTCTCGCAAACTTAACCGCATCACTGACATAAGTGGCACGATTCAGCATCAGTTTGAATTCACCTGGTTCTAAGGTGGTAAGTACACCAACTTCCATCTCGCGCTCTTCTGCCTTCGCAGATTTGTACTTATCAAACTGGTAATCTGCCAAATAAAGACCTTTCAATGCTGACTCTGCCCAATAAGCAACCTTGTCACCAGCCAACATAACCAGTGCTTTGCGTCCTCGCAGACGTTTCACTTCCTTCATGGCTGCACCATACTGGAGCTGAATCTTTCTTGGAGAGTCATTCTCTGTCACACCGATGAAAACCATGTTGTAATATGGTCTTCCCTTGTAAGCAAAATCTTTACCGCGGATTCCGTAAACTTTGTTGCCTCCAACCAGTCCGTCTTCCTTCAATGCCGCAAAAATATCACTGATTCTGTCGAGACACAAACTAAGTGTATCCTTCTGATTGTATGTAATCAAAAGCGTATCAAATTCATAATCTTCTAAATCAATTAGTCTCTCTATCTTCATTTGACATGTTCCTTCCCATTGGTGTTCTTATTCTACGCCCAATTATCTATACTCAGTTTATCACATTTTCTGTAAGATTCCCAGAAAAAATACATGAAATAATCGGTTCTTTCCTATACTTTTTCGGCATTTTTGCATGAAGTACATTTTTCTGTCTCATTTTAAACAAAAAATTACCCCTCGGTAAAAATCTATAAATCCATTTTTTTGCTATTTTTTTTGACTCATGCTAAAATGTAACACAGATATGAAAAAGCCTCGGCTGATTCTCGCACCAAATTATTACACAAGGAGGATTTTCTATGGAATCTATTTTACATATTTTATCTTCGTCCTACGATATGTTTCACATCCCAAACATTGCACTTTTTGTAGGGCTGGTCATCGCATTGATCCAATGTTTTTTCGGTTATAAGATCATCCGTTCCTGGATTTCTATCATTGGCTTTTTGATCGGCGCTGTGCTTGGTTATGGCATTGTCTATCTGATCACAGGACAGATGTTATACAGCTTTCTCGGCGGCATCGTGGGCGGCATTCTCTTCGCCATCCTCGCTTACAAAGTATATCTCTTCGGTATCTTTGCCATTGCCAGCCTGAGCACCTACTACCTATGTGTCACCTATCTCACCATGGACAGCAAATATCTGCAGCTAGTTTCTATCGCCATTGCCATCGTGATTGCCGTCTTAGCAGTCAAATATATGCGTCCGACAATCATCCTGCTGACCGCCTTTACCGGTGCCATCACCGCCATGGAAACCCTGCCGACCTTTTTACCACTTCAAGCATCCAACACACTGCTCTGTGTGGCAGTTCTTGGATTAGCAGGTACCGCAGTACAATTTTTAACAACGAAAAAAGAATAGTATAATCTTATACGCAAAAACAGGCGATGATAAAGAACATATCATCGCCTGTTTTATTATCTATATTTTTATAACATAATCTCTAACTCCACCGGACAATGATCCGAACCCATGATGTCCGTATGGATCTTAGCACCACTGAACTTCCTTTTACTTTGTTTACTAAATCCTTTACTAATACTGGATCAAACAATGTTCCTTTAGATAATACTTCTGCCATCCTTTATTCTCCTTTCAGACCTTTTAATGTATTTCTGATAGCTGCGTCTTTGCTGTTAGCCCCCGGAAGCTCCACATCGTCGTTGGTGATTTCATCCAAAATTTTTCTCTCAGTCAAGATAGTTCCCAAGGATGGATTTGTTGCATACCAAGCATCTCTGTCATGTGGATCAGTCATTGTATCTACTGACCATTCTGCCCATCCAGCATTGGTACCAGCTCCAGATAAAGTATTATTTCGATATTTGAGAAATACTGTACCCGCGCTCACTGTCGTTGGCGGCGTTCCACACATGATAGTTTGAGGATTCGCACTATCAGATACTACATACTTTAATGCTGACTCCTGATCATCTGTATACTCCTGCGCTTCATCGATGATCAACAGATCAAAGCCTTCCCCCAAACCACCTTTCGATGTTCGCGTTCGAAAATCGCATGTTCCACCACCTGGACTAAGCAAAGTAATTCTTTCCAATCCAAGCTGTTTAGAATACATATAGGATTTTTCATATGTCTCACCAGTTTTCTTTCTCTTTACTTCCTTGTATCCTGCATCATTCAAGATTGTTGCCAATCTTTTCGATGCGGAACTACTTGTAGTCGTCCTGTGAGCAGTATGTAATATTTTTTCGCCATGAATCAAACCATAAAGTTCTCTTATTGCAACAATCTCATTTTTTCCGTTACGCCTAGAGACAGAGTAACCAAATTTTGTATGTACCCAAAGCCCTTCGTCATTAACGGCCAAAATATCACTTAATAAAAGCTCCTGCCATTCCTGTGCTTTGCGCCCTGATTGATTGTAGGCGTTGATTGCATCTTCTCCGCATGTGTCATAGTAAGGCAATACGACGGATTGAGTGGGTGTCTGACGTCCTAATCGTTTTTCTGCCATAACACCCTCCTAATTTCATTTAAAAAACCACTCTATCAACTATGTGATAAAGTGGTTTAATCAATATCTTCTATTTCTTTTATCATTGCATCCAACATTTCATCTTCTGTGAATTCATCCATGTAAAATGCGTCTCCATCTTCAAACATGTTTTTCTTTGCTTCTTCCTCGGAAAAAGCATGTTCTATTACTATTGCATTGAGCCACTTAAGCCCTGCAACCCTAAAAAATTCCCGCTCATTAACAGTAAAACATTTTCTTTTCCACACAAAAAAGGGAGTTCCATATTTTTCTTCGAATCTCTGTTCCAAATTTTCGACTCTTTGATCAATCTTTCTCTCTTCCATCGAGTTCATAGTGTATAGTCCCTCCTTTTCCTGTTGATATTTTATAATACGGTCCACCATGGTGACTACCTTTTTCTGGATGATATTGAAGTATACCATCCCCACCAAAGTTTACTTTGTAACCGCCACCCTCTTCAAACGGGATGCCTTTGTATTTTCCTTTTTGTAAAGGTTTAACTTCACATCCAGACATGATCAAACTTTTCTTTAAACCTTCTGGCGTATATGCACCAAGCATTTTCGGATGATCTGCAATGCGAGCCGGCAATGATAAGTTATTATCTCTTTCAACTCGTTTTTCCCTTTGTGATGGGGTTTCAATCTGTTTTTTTTCGCCAATATTTTTTCTTTTTTCTATATTACCACTTTCTTCATCACTGTGCCATACTTTAGAATGGACATTTTGCACCTTTCCATCACCAGGATGATAATCAACTATACATTTACAGCGATTATGCCTCCGATACACATCTTGAGGTACATTAGGATATAGATATTCACCAGCAATATTTTTGCACCAATCACAGCAATTTCCCGCTACTTTGCGGATAATCTTAGGTCGCATCCCCACACCGGCATGAAACTCTGTATTTGCTTTTATGGCATCATCCACAATACTTTGCGAAAATGTCTTTATAGGTTCTTTCAAAACCCATTTTACATCCTCATATTTTTCTGCATTTGCAACTTTGTCAACAATACCTTTAATCTTATCCTTTTTTAATTCTGCCTTTATTGACTTGATTCCAATTTTAGATGACTGATTCAATGCTTTCTGTATCTGATCAGCAAATTCGGAAACCAATTCATAATTATTTTTCATCATAGGACTGATGATTCTTCCTGCAATGTTATAATACAACTTTCCATCAGGCAACATATCTGACGTGATATTTTTTTCAAACACCCCAGCCAATATATTTCCAACTTCGACGGCAAATTCATTTGCTTCTGCATAAGTTCCTGTGCCATCACGTACTTTTTTGTATAATTCTTTTATCTTTTCACTTTTATCAAAGTCCTCTGAAAAAGATTTCTGTATTTTTTCCAATAATTTTGGTGCAATATCGTCCATAATCCACCGCCTACTCTAATATATCAAACACAGAAGATTCCATTTTGCTAGGCTCAATCCCCGTTAGATCTCGTAAATTATCACTATTAAAATACCCCGGAACAGCCTGATTAAGTTTAATAGCACCATCTCCAATTCCTGACAACATGGCAGCATCCGGTTCAAAGATTGGATCCCAAGACGGCTTCGTTAAATACAACTGTCTGCGCTGGTAATGATAGTTATCCCTTACACATGCAGCAAGATATCCGACATTTAAAAAACCGCTGCCAAAATTTCGCTGTGCTTTTCTTGCCATCAGTCGTAAATTTTCATGAGATGCTTTAATCGCCTCCGAACTGGATGGATTGTCAGATACAAATCCAAGATCATCCAGAGTTAGCCCCGTTTCTCCTGCAAATAGAGCGGCAAATGTTCTCAATTGCTCCGTATATGGTCCCATACTCTGTTGCGTAAACTGACCCAGTTTCGGACTATCACCCTCTTCATCTTTTGTAAAAGTCATCATACTAGACATGGTTGCTCTCCATTTGTCCATGATTTCTGCATCTTCTGATAAACCTGTTACATATTTCTGCGGGAAACTATAAAATTCAGCAGATATTTCAGACCGTTTAATCGTTCTTAATGCTGATTCCATAATTTTCATACAACTTCGACTAATCCTAGAATGCCCAAACGGTCTGCGTGCATCTGGACGATAGATGATCGGTACGAGCAGAGGATATAGCGCCTTATTTTTAAAACGTTCTGTTGTAGTTCTTCCTTTCCTGATAATCTCAGTATACTCGAAAGTAAAATAAGCCTCTGTGATTGCATTTTCCTTTTCATCTCGCTCAAGAACCGCATATCCTTCCGTCAAAAGTCCTGTGATCGGGTCCAATATTCCAGTGGCATTCCCGCCATCCACCACTTGCAATCTCGGATATCCATCCTTATCCTCCGAAATGTATACAAAGCAACAAGATGCAATTAATGCCGATAAAACCGCACTGTCAAAAAAAGTATCTGGATTATTCATTTGAAAAATTTCAGTCAAATCGAAATTATCATTTTTAAAGTCATAAAACACAATACGATCTGCAAGACTATCTACGGCTTTAGCGCACCAACCCAAGGTGGCTTGTAACCAATATGTCTCTGGAATATCTGTCATTCCAAGGCTTCTTGCCACATTTTTCATTTCATAAAACTTATATCTCGTATCCACCCTAAGCCGCTTGATAGCTAACTTATTTCTCAAATATGCTATCCCTTTGTAAGCTCTCATATGCCCTTATTTTCCTTTCTAAACTTCTCAGCGAGAAATATGTGCAGTACGGCGCTGAAGGACGTTTGACCGCATGTGAGGGGCTCATGCCCCCTATTCGTGGTATTGTGTCCAATCTAATGATTGGGGTAATAATCTGTTGCTTATTATCCCCGCATCCTTGTCCCCAAAGGTTTTCTTTTCGATTAATTTATCGGATTTTTGTCTGTTGCAAGTCCAATGCGCTAACTGTAGGTTATCGATATCGCTTTTATGTCCACCTTTTGCTACTGGAATAATATGATCAATACATGCAGACAAAGGATGCGGATATTTTAGATTAAAATCAACTGGTTTTCCACATATTCCGCAGACTGATTGTGTTGCATATATTTTCTTTTTATTTTTCTCGTACGCACCACGGATGTGTTCCATATCGTCCCGCACCTTTATTCTGCATGGTATCGCCCCCTACGGCACAAAGAAAAGAGCACCATGTTTCCATAGTACTCTTTCCTCACAATCAACATTATCTAATTTTATTGACAAGGATTCTATCCACCTCGCCTTAGTATAAATAATACCACATTAAAAACGAACATGTCGAACAAAACGAACAAACTTTACTTTTGTTCCAAGTTTTTTTGTTCCTGTACGAATCCTCTCATCATCTTGGTAAGTTGCCCCGCCGCACTCACTCCTGCCATACTACAGGCTTCCGCAAACGCTTCCACATCTTCACGTCTTAACTTATATGATTTTGACATCCATCCAGCCTTCTGTTCATATTTTTTGGTGGCTATTGTCTGTGGTTTAGGACTTCCTACTGGCATTATTTATCCCTCCGTTTCACGTAAATTCTTCTTGCAATATGTCCGGCTGTAATTGCAACTACTATTATTATAATCGTTCTCATGTTTACACAGATGAGTTTTTGTGTTATATTTTGGATAGAGTAAAGGGCTTTCGCCCTTTACTCTAATTAAATAATTTGTCGATAATCATTAAGATTATCCCAGTTGCCAACCCTGTCAACAGCTGAACCAGCACTTCAGTCCAGTCCAGTCGATAGGGTTTTTCTTGTTTTTACTCATCTGTATCTCACCTCCTTATGTATATATAATACCATATGGTGTACCATATGCCAAGAGGTTTTACAGATAAATATCAAATATTTTAATCTTATTTTCTACATTCTCGAAGAAATCTCTTCCACTCCATTCGCAAGCTATTGGCTGTGCACCTGCCACCCATCTTGTCCGTCACACATTCCCAGGTTAATCCTTGCAAGTTGAAATCTCCAGATTGTCCAGAGGAAATCAAGGAGACGCCCAAATAATCTTGGACTGCTTGCGATATTCCAGTGGAAACAAAGGAGTGCTTGTAATTACTCCAACGAAAGTATATGACGTAGCGCATAATAGCGATGACGAAGAATTTATGGAATTTGGGCTGTTTATGAGCCGAAGGGAATACAAAATGATTAAAAGGCGTATGGATCGCGGACGCGAACACGCTGTTGTGGAAGGAAATTACATGGGATTCTATCGCCCATATGGATATGACATCTTAAAGACAAAGAATTCTCGCACTCTTCTCCCAAACAAAGAGGAAGCTCCTATTGTCAAACTGATTTTTGAGTGGGCAACTAAAGAAAAACATAACAAAGCAATTGACGATATGAACCGTCAGGTCTTTGATCTGGAAAGTTCCATTCCGGAAAAAGAAGAGTATGAGGAAAAAATCATTCAGTTTTCCGATACACTGAGCTTCTTGTCAAATCAAAGCGTCGATGCCGATATTAAAAATGTCTATCTTAAAAGCATCTTGGAACGCATTGAATTTGGAAGAGAACCCAGTGCACCGAATGAATTTATCTTAGATGTTTATATCAAGTGATACTGGACAGTGATCAGAACCCATGATATCCGTATGAATCTTGGCATCCACAATCTGATCTTTAGCAGAATCTGATGTTAAGAAGTAATCTATACGCCATCCTGCATTTTTCTCCCTCGCCTTGAAGCGATAGGACCACCAGGAATACTGCACTTTGTCTGGATACAAGTAACGGAAAGAATCTGTGTATCCTGCATCCAGGAATCGCTGAAACGCTTCTCGTTCCTGGATTGTGTAACCCGCATTCTTTTCGTTTGGTTTCGGGTTTTTGAGATCAATCGGAGCCGCTGCCACATTTAAATCACCGCAAATGATAACTGGTTTATACTTTTTCGGTGGTTTTGATGATGGTGGCGCATCTTTTAAATCCCCACAAAATACCACTGGTTTCTCCGCATTCAATCCATTGATATATGCCAAGAAATCATCCTCCCACTTCATGCGATAAGAAAGTCTTGCCAGCTCACTCTGAGAATTCGGAGTGTAAACTGTCACAAAATAAAAGTTTTCGAATTCCAACGTAATGACGCGACCTTCTTGATCGTGTTCTTCTATGCCAATCCCATAGGATACTGCCAATGGTTCCTGCTTTGTAAAAATCGCTGTTCCGGAATAACCTTTTTTCACCGCATAGTTCCAATAGCAATGATATCCCTCCGGCTGAAAATCAATCTGTCCTTCCTGCAGCTTCGTCTCTTGCAGACAGAAAATATCGGCATTTTCTTCTTTAAAATATTCTTCAAATCCTTTTTTCATACAGGCTCGCAGCCCATTTACATTCCATGAAATAAATTTCATATGTTACCTCCATTTTATCACTGTGTATCTCTATTTTTTCGGTTTTGTCTTGCATTTATCATAGCATACCCCAGTCCTTTTCTCCATATATCATAGGCAAAAACTGTTACACTTTTTCTTGTCAAATGATGTCGAAACGGATGACAAGACACAAGAATTGGTATATAATACAAGTCATAAAGGGTGCTGGGAAGGAATTCAAATGCAGGAAATTTATCGGCTAATGCATGACCTTGGAATCAGACGCACTTATCAGGGATATTATCATTTATCTACTGCGATTCGCTTAGTGGTAGAAAAAGAAGAACGTCTTTTGTATATTCACAAATGGCTCTACGAAGAAGTCGCTTCTCTTCATCACACCACCTCATCTTGTGTGGAGAGAAATATTCGCACTGTAAAGACACTTTACTGGAATCGGGGAGATCGCAGTATTTTGTCTAAGATGGCAGGCTGTCAGATTACAGAAAGACCTAGTAATTCTGAATTTATCGATATTCTGTCCTGCTACATAAAAGAACATGCGCAGGAGAAGGATTCTGATCGTTAAGCTATCAACGAGGGACTGCTCTGTCTGCATCTTTTTGCACCATGAATCTCTTCCTTACCCCAGTACCAGGACACTATTTCATTCTATATTTTATCTTCTCTTTTTTTATTTTCCTTCTATCCCAGTACCACGTCTAGTACCATCATTAGCACAAATCCCGCGGCAAAACCAATGGTTCCCACATTGGAGTGTTCCCCCTCTGCGGATTCTGGAATCAACTCTTCCACCACCACATAAAACATAGAGCCAGCGGCAAAGGATAACAGATACGGCAGAATCGGTTCAATGTAAGATGCCATAAAAATAGTAAGAATCGCCGCTATCGGTTCTACAATACCTGATGCCACACCGTAGAGAAAAGATTTCTTTCTGCTCTTTAGTGCCTCTTTTAAAGGAAGGGAGATAATGGCTCCCTCTGGAAAGTTCTGAATGGCAATTCCAATAGAAAGGGCAAATGCACCCATCAAAGAAATCCCCGCATTTTTGGATAACATTCCAGCAAATACGACACCTACCGCCATACCCTCTGGAATATTATGAAGAGTCACTGCAAAAAACAGCATCATGGATTTTCCAATACCGCAGGCAGGACCTTCCGGTTTTTTGTGATCCAAATGAAGATGTGGTACCACTTCATCCATAAAAAGTAAAAATCCCATTCCAAGCAAAAATCCAACTGCTGCCGGCACTACTGCAAATTTGCCGGCAGACTCCGCCATCTCCATAGATGGCATCAACAAAGACCAGATGGAGGCTGCCAC
>CAYLUV010000043.1:9285-14045 GCA_964386955.1 uncultured Lachnospiraceae bacterium | reverse complement strand
AAAGACACGGTTGCGGCTGTTGGAGCTTCTTCCCATAATGAAGTAAGCTGTTACCGCAGATTTGCCATCTGCAGAGCGTCCAATGACAATTCCTCTGCCAGGGTAAGCGTTTTCTTTTAATTCCTGTTCCAGTGATAACATTTTCATAAATTGTTCTCCTTTATATGGCTATTTACTACTTTAAAGCAATAAAAAAAGCCCACACAAAATCTGAGTCTCTTGCCCAGACGGTCGGCCTTACATGTTATACTCCCTGTGGTCAATTCCACTTCCGTCAGTCATATAACTAAGTTAAACATAACATGAATTAAAAAAACGGTCAAGTGCTTGTTTTTTAAATTCTTCACAAGTGCTTGTTTTTCTACGGGGACACATTTATAATAGAAGAAAGATGTGAAAAATGTAAAAGGAACGAAGAGACAAGGAGAACGTGAAAAAACATGGCGCAGTTGAAAGTATATTTTTTTAGACATGGTTTGACCTATGGAAATGTGGAAGCACGCATGTGTGGAAGAACAGATACCTTGGTGTGCAAGGAGGGCTGGGATGAACTCTATTATTTGAAGGAACATTATGAATATCCAGAGGTAGAGAAGGTATTTGCCAGTCCAGCTATCCGATGCAGGGAGACTGCTTCTGTTCTGTTTCCGGGACAGCTTCCAGAGCTTATCTACAATTTCTGGGAGATGGATTTTGGCACGGCGGAGTATGCCAAGGTAGAAGACCATAAGGTGATTCCGGATTATCAGAAATGGATTCGTCAAGATCCAGACTTTTCCTGTCTGGGCGGGGAGACGATTTTAGAGTGTAAGTACCGTGCTGTGGCGGCTATGACTAGAGTAGTAAAGACCTGTGTGGAACAAGGACTTTCCAAGGTTGCGGTGGTAGCTCATGGAGAGATATTAAGCTGTCTTTTGAATATGACACTGGTGACCGAGGAGCCAAAGGAGGCATTTATGCTCTGTCCGAATGGCATGGGATATGCGGTTACCATTGATACGGAGAAATGGTTCTTTGAGGAACAGAAGATGTACTTTGATGGATTTATGCCGGTGGGTGCGCCAAGACCAAAGTTGGAGGAGTCTCCATTTTTTACCCCAGTGGAAGAAGAGGGAGAAGCTGTTTCTGAGGGAGAAAAATCTGCTGTTTCCGGTGAAGGGGAAGAGGCGTAGAGGAAATTTAAAAAATTCATATGGAAATATGAAAATGTTTGTAGTAGAATATAGTAGTTTGTGATAAAAATATCACGCTACTAACATAAATAAGGGAGGTTACCAGATTATGATAGCATGGAAAAATATGGATACCCTCGCTTCCTATCAGACACTGGCAGATATGCCAAAGGTAGATGTAAAGGAAGTTATGACAGGGGAGAATGGTGCAAAGCGTGTGAAAGACTATAATGTAAAGATTGCAGACGGTCTTACATACAACTATGCAGCAAAAGCAGTAAATGATGACATTTTAGCTGCCTTAGCAAATTTTGCAAAGGAAGCAGAACTTTCTGAAAAATACGAAGCATTATTCAACGGTGAATTTATCAATACAGGAGAAAACCGTCGCGTGCTTCATCAGTTATGCCGTGGACAGCTTGGAGAAGCTGTGGTAGATGGCGACGTAGATAAATACGAATTCTACACAGGCGTGCAGAAAAATGTGGCAGATTTTGCCAACAAAGTACATGCAGGAGAAATCACCAACGCGGCAGGAGAAAAATTTACAACAGTATGCCAGATTGGTATCGGTGGTAGTGACCTTGGTCCTCGTGCCCTCTATCTTGCATTAGAAAACTGGGCGAAGAAGAACGGCACATTAAAGATGGATGCAAAATTCATCAGCAACGTAGACCCTGATGATGCAGCAGCTGTATTAAGCTCCATCGATGTTTCCCGTACTTTATTTATCGTAGTTTCCAAATCCGGTACTACATTAGAGACACTGACAAATGAATCCTTCGTAAGAGAAGCTTTAGTAAAAGAAGGACTGGATATTTCCAAGCACATGATTGCAGTTACCAGTGAGACCTCTCCTCTTGCAAAGAGCGATGATTATCTGGCAGCATTTTTCATGGATGACTTTATCGGTGGACGTTACTCCTCCAGTTCTGCAGTAGGTGGTGGTGTGTTATCCTTAGCATTCGGACCAGAAGTATTTGCAGAAATCTTAAAGGGTGCAGCAGAGGCTGACAAGCTGGCAACAGAGAAAGATCCATTAAAGAACGCAGCTATGTTAGATGCATTGATTGGTGCTTATGAGCGCAACGTGCTTGGTTACGGATGTACTGCCGTTCTTCCATATTCTCAGGCATTAAGTCGTTTCCCAGCTCATTTACAGCAGCTGGATATGGAATCCAACGGTAAGTCTGTCAACCGTTTTGGAGAGCCAGTTTCCTATCCTACAGGTCCTGTTATCTTCGGTGAGCCAGGAACAAACGGACAGCATTCCTTCTACCAGCTTCTTCACCAGGGAACTGACATTGTTCCAATTCAGTTCATCGGATTTAAAGAAAGCCAGATGGAGACAGATGTAGTAATCCAGGGTAGCACAAGCCAGGCGAAATTAGGAGCCAACGTTGTGGCACAGATTGTAGCCTTCGCTTGCGGTAAAGAAGATGAAAACGCCAACAAGAACTTTGAAGGTGGACGTCCATCCAGTATTATCGTGGGAGACAAATTAACTCCTGCAGCAATGGGCGCACTTCTTGCACATTTTGAAAACAAGGTTATGTTCCAGGGCTTTATCTGGAATATCAACAGTTTTGACCAGGAAGGCGTACAGCTTGGTAAAGTACTTGCAAAACGTGTTCTTGCTCATGACACAGACGGAGCATTACAGGCATACGCAGAGATGTTCAATATCTAATTTTTAATCAATAAAAAAAGAAGTTCGGTTTCCTTTTGGGCGATACATACCTCAAAGATGACCGGACTTCTTTTTTGTGTATTTTTCGATAAAACGGTAAAACCCCCGGATCATGAGAAGGGTTTGATCCGAGGGTTCTTAACATTTTTCATATTTTTACAAAGAAAATCGAAACACAGCGAAAATAACAAAATGTAATCCGTTCTTTGTTATCCCCTAAAAAGCGTTTTCCACTGTGCTATGGACTTGCTCTGATAGAATAATAACAGGTGTTACTTGGAATGTCAATAACAAATTGCAAAAAAAATCATAGGTATGTAAAAAGTGTGAACAGTGTGCAAAAAATTGCAAAAACAGTGCGAAAATATTGACAAAGGGTTCTAGGGTGGTCTATAGTAGTAAGTGAAATGAAAGAAGGAGGGCATGGGATGAACACGAACAAATTAATTCAAATGCTCCGAGTGGCAAAAAAATATTACGACTATCATATGGATCAAAAAACCATCGCAGAGCAGGAGGGAATCTCCAATTCTACCGTCAGCAGAATGATTCAAAAGGCGATTGATCTGGGCTATGTGAAGATTTCCATAGATTATCCGTTTCTTTCCAACGAGGAATTGTCAAAGGAATTACAAAAAGCCTACGGCTTAAAGGAAGTATTCTTGGTTCCTGTGGTGGTGGATGACCCGAAGGGGATTATGATCGACACCTGTAAGGCAGCAGCGGCGGCACTGCCAAAATATTTGGAATCCGGTACGGTGATTGGCACAGCTTGGGGACGCACCATGAAGTGTCTGGCTTCCTATATCCCAGACCTAAAAGTCCACGATATTAAGATTGTGCAGTTAAATGGAACATGCAACAAGACCAATATGCCTGCCGGTGCAGAGGCCATGATCGAAGCTATGGCGAGACAGGGACGAGGCAATGGTTATATTATTCCGGCACCAATTATGGTGGATAATCCAGAGACCGCCCGGATTTTAAAGGAGGATTCTGTGGTAAAGGAAATTTTGGAGATGACCAAAAAATGCGACACAGCAGTGGTCAGCATTGGCGCAGTCAGTCGGGAATGTATGATGTACCAGGCTGGATATTTAAGTGAGGAATCCGTAGAACGACTGTTGGACAGCGGTGCAGTGGGGGATATCTGCTCCAATTTCTATGACAAAGATGGAAATATGGCGGACGAGGAGATGGATCAGAGAAGAATCGGCATTTCCCTTACAGATCTCAAAAATATTCCTTGCAAAATTGGGGTTGTCTCCGGAGTCAACAAGGCAAGTGCCCTTCATGGCGCATTAAAGGGCGGTTATATTGATGTGCTCTATGCCGATGAGGCACTGGGGAAAGCACTGCTTGCTTATTTATAAGAAATAGTTGACAACATCACGCTTGGAAGGCAAAATAGGGTGAGAATAGTGGACAACAAAGGATGACAAAAGTGGAGAAACATAAGATGTTGGAATTTAGAGAAAATAATCAGGATGTAGACACCTATCTTGCACTGCGAGCGGCGGTACATTGGAAAGAACTGACAAGGGAACAGGCAGAGAAAGCCCTAAAGAACAGTCTTTATATCCTGACTGCCTATCAGGAAGGAAAGCCCATTGGCATGGGACGAATCGTTGGTGACGGCGCTGTAATCTGCTATGTGCAGGATTTGATTGTGGTACCAGAGAAACAAAAATACGGCGTAGGCGGAGTTATTTTGGAAAGACTGAAGGCCTTTGTGGAAAGGGAAGGACTCCCGGGAACCACCATGATGTTTGATCTTATGTGTGCCAAAGGACGAGAAGCCTTTTATAGTAAACATGGATTTCTGGCAAGACCAACGGAGGCGCTTGGACCGGGAATGATTCAGTATTTGAAGCTGTAGCTTCTGCTAGGAGATAGAA
>CAYLUV010000043.1:0-9185 GCA_964386955.1 uncultured Lachnospiraceae bacterium | reverse complement strand
CTTGGACCGGGAATGATTCAGTATTTGAAGCTGTAGCTTCTGCTAGGAGATAGAAGATGGAAATGATAGTAAAGATGGACAGCAGTATTTTGCTGTGGATACAGGAAAATTTGCGAAATGATTTTCTTACCCCAGTGGTTAAGACCATCACCCATCTGGGGGACGGAGGAATTTTATGGATTGCACTGTTGCTAGTGCTTCTTATCATACCAAAGACTAGAAAGGCGGGAATCTTAGGGGCAACTGCCCTTATTATTACCTTCCTTATCACAAATGTGTGCCTGAAACCCTTGGTGGCGAGGACACGGCCCTATGAGGTGATCGAGGGATTGACCCGATTGATCGGAAAGCAGAGCGACCGTTCTTTTCCTTCAGGACATACTGCAAACTCTATGGCAGTGGGAGTGACTTTGTGGATCATCAGCCGCAAAAGGAGAGAAGATGTGGATGGTGACATATATTTTCCGAAAAAGGCAGGATGGTTTTTGCTGATTCTTTCTATATTGATTGGTCTTTCCAGACTTTACGTTGGGGTACATTATCCAACGGATGTGTTGGGCGGGGCCTTAGTGGCAGTGATGGATGCCTGCATTGTCTGTAAAGGTGCAGAATATTTAAAAATAAGATAAAAAAGAAGAGGACAAGGAATAAGTTCAGTGTGAATTTGTTCCTTGTATTTTTGTAAAGAAATGGTGAAAAACCATAGATTTGTTTGACATTGTATTGGAAAAGTAAGATAATAGAATAAATATGTTTTGATTTAGCAAGGAGGATATGGAGTGAAACTTAGTATCATTATTCCATTTCATAAATATAGTCAATTTTTAGAGGATGCCTTGGAAAGCGTGGCAGTCAGCGGTTTGGAGGACTTTGAGACCATACTGGTACTGGATCACTGCCAGGAGGAGATTGCCCCTTTAGTGGAGCAATACAAGGAAGAGGCGAGACTGAGAACTCTCCTATTGGAAGAAAAAACGGGTGTCAGTGCCGCTAGAAATGCTGGATTAAAGGAAGCACAGGGGGAGTATGTGTATTTCCTGGATAGTGATGACTATGTGATGGAGGATGCCCTTGTTTCCATGCTTTCTCAGGCGGAAAAGACAGAGGCAGATGTTGTATATGGAAGAAAGCGCTATAGCTGGTTTAAGCGAAAAGTATATAGTAACAGCAAAGAAGAGAGAAGAGAACAGGATGATCTGCGGGAACTGACAGATGATGGAGGAGAAGGAAGAAAAGATCTGATGAAAGACCCTGCTTCTTTTGGCAGAAATGAAAAGGAAAGAGCCGCTTACGCTTTATTAGAGGTAAAACATGGGATTCATAGTATTTCTGTTCTTCATATGATGATAAGAAAAAGCTTGTTGGAGAAACAGCAGATTCTCTTTGATGAAAGCAGTGCAATGTATGGGGATCTCTCTTTTGTGATGCAGCTTCTGGAGAAGGGAGAACAGTTTAACTACGCTCCGGGGGCAATCTATGTGAAAAGACGTCACAACGACCCTGTTACTATGCCGGCGATTTCTGATATCAATAAGAAAGAGCGACTTGTGGATTTACTTTCTTCCTACAATCGTGCCAAAGAGATGCTGGAACAGAAGGAGAGCTATGGGGCGAAAGTGTTAGATGAAAAGCTGATCTACACATTGGCAGGGGGATATGCTACTTATATAAAGGATGCCAGGGACAGCCAGTGGCTGGAGGATTCACTGGCACAGTGGGCAAAAAGTTTGCAGTTGGTTTCACCAGTTGTGTTGGATAAAATGCCGGGCTATCAGAAGAAGATGGCAGCTGCAGTCGCAAAGCAAGATGTGAAAAAAGCGGTAAAGGTGGCAAAGAACCGTTCGATGCTTCGACAGATTAAAGGAATGGCAAGTAGCAAAGCCGCAGCTGGAAAATTCCTGTACCGCAATATTTTTTCCAAGCTGCCATTAAAGAAGGATTACGTCGTATTTGAGACTTTTATGGGTAAGAATTACTCTGACAGTCCAAAATATATTTATGAATATTTGGCAAAACATAACCAGAAGAATTTCAAATTTGTCTGGGTGTTAAACAACGGAACAAAGCCGCCATACGGGGCAAAGGTTATTAAGAGAATGTCCCTTCGCTATCTTTATTATATGGCAGTTTCCAAATATTTTGTATTTAACGTAAGACAGCCTCAGTGGTTTACCAAGAGAGAAGGTCAGATTTTCTTAGAGACTTGGCATGGCACACCACTAAAACGTTTGGTGTTTGACCAGGAGGAGGTAACATCCGCTTCTCCTACTTATAAGATAGAGTTTTACAGGCAGAGAGAGGATTGGGATTACTTGATTGCTGCCAATCCATTTTCTACAAAGACATTCCGAAGCTGCTTCAAATTTGAGAAGGAGATGCTGGAAGTAGGATATCCAAGAAATGACCTGATGTATCATCCGGATAAAGAGATGATTGCTCTTGGATTAAAGAAGAAGATGGGAATCCCGCTGGATAAAAAGACCATTCTCTATGCGCCAACTTGGCGTGACGATGAATATTATAAGCCGGGACAGTACAAGTTCACCCTGCAGCTGAATCTGAAGAAGATGAAAGAAGCCTTAGGGGATGAATATGTGGTGCTTCTTCGTACCCACCATTATATTGCAGACAATCTGGATGTATCCGGCGTGGAAGATTTCGCCATCAATTTAAGCAAATATGATGATATTACAGAGATTTATCTGGTATCTGACATCTGTATTACAGACTATTCTTCTGTATTTTTTGACTATGCAAACCTGAAAAGACCGATTCTTTTCTACACCTATGACATTGAGAAATACAGGGATGATTTGCGTGGCTTCTACATTGACATGAACACGGAAGTACCGGGACCGCTTCTCTATTCTACGGAGGAGGTTGTGGATGCCATTCAGCATATTGAGAGTGTAAATGAAAAATATAAAGAGACCTATGAGCAGTTCTATGAGAGATTCTGCGGCGTGGATGACGGAAACGCCTCCAAGAGAACGGTAGAGCGTGTCTTTTCTTAAGAAACTCTGTCAGAGTTTGACAGAAAAGCACCAATTTGATACACTCTCCTTACAATAAATGAGAAAATAGGGGAAGAACAATGAACAATGAACAATTTAAACGATTAATCGTTTTTCTGGAATCCATAGGGCTGATTCTTGGTCTGACCTTTATGTATTGGTATGTATGGGAAAATAATTATCGCTACGAGATCATCGAGCCCTTTTGGAATCGTGGTAACTATGTTGTGATTGGGTTGTATGCGGTATTATTATTCTGCTTTAATAAGCTTTATGGAGGAATCCGTGTGGGATATCTGCGCACCATGGACGTGCTGTTTTCAGAGATTTTATCCATTACTCTGGTGAATGTGATTACTTATTTGGAACTTTGTCTGATTGGTCGCTGGCGCTTTTTAAGCCATGTAAGACCGATATGTTGCATGTATATTCTGCAGATTCTCTTTGTGGTGGCATGGGTATTTTTGACAAAGTGGATCTACTACAATCTGTACCCACCTAGAAAACTGCTTCTGGTGTATGGAAACCGTCCGGCAGATGATTTGATTGCCAAGATGAACCGCAGAGAGGACAAATATGACATTGAGAAGGCCATCCATTTGAGGGAAGGCATGGACAAGATTCGAGAAGAAATTTCAAATTATGAGGGGGTTGTCATCTATGATATGCCTGCCCATGAGAGAAATCTTATCTTAAAACACTGTTTTAGTCAGTCCATCCGTGCCTATGTGGTGCCGAAGATTTCAGATATTATTATTATGAGTACTGATAGTATTCATCTTTTTGATACGGCACTTCTACTTTCCAGAAATGCCAGTATGAACGCAGAACAGCTATTTTTTAAGCGTATTATGGATGTGCTGGTATCTTTGGCGATGCTGATTGTCACATCACCATTTACCATTATTTTTGCACTCTGTATCAAATTGTATGATGGCGGTCCAATCTTTTATAGCCAGGAACGTCTCACTTTAAATGGAAAGACATTTAAGATTCTGAAATTCAGAACCATGATCGTGGAATCTGAGGCGGCAGGGGCAAGACTTTGTCGTAAGGATGATGACAGAATTACGCCGATTGGACGTTTCCTTCGCAGAACCCACTTAGATGAACTTCCACAGATTTTCAATATCTTAAAGGGAGAGATGTCTTTTGTAGGACCAAGACCAGAGAGACCCTCCATTGCAGCGGAGTACGAGAAGGAAATTCCAGAATTTAATTATCGTTTGAAGGTGAAGGCGGGATTGACCGGCTACGCACAGATTTATGGAAAATATAACACAACCCCATATGACAAATTAAAACTGGATCTCTTTTATATCCGCAACTTTTCTCTGTGGCTGGATATCAAACTGATTATGCTGACCGTAAAGGTAATTTTCCAGAAGGAGAATACAGAGGGGGTTGATGCAACCCAGACTACAGCCATCAAGAATGCTGAGCAAGGAGACAAATAGGAGGAAGCCTATGGAAATCACGGTATCTGTTATTATTCCAGCATATAATTGTCAAAGTACATTGAAGAAGGCCATCGATTCTGTTTTGATGCAGAAGGTGCCATTGGAGCTTATCGTGGTGGATGATTGTTCCAAGGAAGACTTAGTTCCGGTGATGAAGGAGTATCAGAAGGACGACCGGGTCATCTATATAAAAAATGAACAGAACATGGGGGTTGCTGCCTCCAGAAACAGGGGGATTTCCTTGGCAAAAGGAGAATATATTGCTTTTTTGGATTCTGACGACTGGTGGAGCGAGGGGAAACTTGCTGCTCAGCTTGAAAGAATGCAGAAAGATCAGACGGTACTTTGCTCTACAGGAAGACAGCTTCGCACTTTTCAAGGGGAAGATATGGGAAGATATATACCAGTGAAGGAGATTGTTACCTATAAGGATATGCTTCGCCATAATTCCATTGCCTGTTCTTCCGTTCTGGTAAAAAAGACAGTGATTCAGGAGTTTCCGATGGAACACGATGAATGCCATGAGGACTATATTACCTGGCTTTTGATTTTACAAAGATATGGAAAGGCCAGTGGAATTAATAAGCCTTATCTGCAATACCGCATGAGCAAAGACAGTAAATCCGGCAACAAGCTAAAATCTGCCAAAATGACCTTTCAGGTGTACCGTCATATGGGATATGGTATGTTAAAATCCTGCATCTATTTTTGTTCCTATGCGATTCAGGGGATTAAGAAATATGTAGGATAGATGGTCATTACAAAACTCTTACATTGGCAGGAAAAAGATTGAAATAATGGCATCTACATGCTACACTGAGGAAGGTGATGCCATGAATATAAGGAGTTTATGATATGCTTCAAAATGTGAAGAATTTGCTTAAGACTGCCTGGGTTCGCTGGACTACTTCCATAACGCCCAAGGAAGAAATATGGATTTTTTCCTCGGTGGACAATTGCAAATTTAATTACAATTCGAGATATTTATTTGAATATGTGAGGGAGCATTTTCCGCAGATTACTCCGCGGTTTGTTATGAATGATGACCAGGAGCGAGCAAATCTTGTCCGGCAGTATGGAGAAGAATATTTCATTGAGAGCCAGACGAAAACGGGAATCCGAAAAGTTCTGGAAGGCGGTGTGTGGTTTACTTCTGCCGGTTTACCTGTATATGGGGTGGGACTTGGAAAGAACAGAAAGATTATTAACCTCTGGCACGGAGTACCTTTGAAGAAGATTGTCCTGTTGGAAAATCAGGTTTCCTTTTTAAAGAAGGTTTATTTTAAGAAGATATTTTCCCAAAACTACAGTGCGATTCTTACTACATCCAAGGAGTTGGTGCCTATTATGGCAAAAAGTTTTGATGTGGAGGAAGATCGGATTAAGGTGTGGGGACAGCCAAGGAATGATCTTCTTTTTAAGAAGAAGGAGAGAATGCAGGTACTTGAAAAACTATATGGCATTGATTTTCCAGTGAAACATCTATTATTATACGCGCCTACTTACCGAGAGTATGGAAAGACCAGCCTGTTTCCGTTTCCTGACTTTGATCAGGAAAGACTGGAAGCATTTTTGGAAAAGCAGGGAATTATGTTGCTGATTCGCTATCACTTGGAAGAACAGGATGCGAGATGCAAAGAGAGTCGCTGGATTCGTACCGTAAATGAGGATAAGGTTTTGGATATCATGGAGATCTTATCTGCATTTGATGGGGTGATTACGGATTATTCCAGCATTTATATTGATTATCTTTTGACGGAGCGTCCGGTTTTATTTCTTCCCTATGACTTGGAGAAATATGAGACCAAGAGAGGTATGAATTTTTCCTATGATGAAGTGACACCGGGACCAAAGCCGGGGACTATGGAAGAATTTATGGAAGAGATAGAGAGGCTCTTGAAGGAAGAGAACTATTTTAAAGAGGAAAGACACAGGGCCAATCTGTTTTTCAACGAGATACAGGAGCCTTGTTGTAATACAATAAGTAAACTTTTATTAAGAGAAATGGAGAAAAAACAATGAAACGTGTAATTACTTATGGAACTTTTGATTTATTACATTATGGACACATTAACTTATTAGAAAGAGCAAAAGCGCTGGGAGATTATCTGGTAGTTGTAATTTCTACCGATGAGTTTAACTGGAATATGAAACAGAAAAAATGCTATTTCAGCTACGAAGATCGTAAGAGAATGGTAGAAGCATTAAGATGTGTTGACTTAGTTATTCCAGAGACATGCTGGGAACAGAAAGTGTCCGACGTGCAGGAATATAAGATTGATACTTTTGTAATGGGAAATGACTGGGAAGGCAAATTTGACTTCTTAAAAGATTACTGTGAAGTAGTATATCTTCCAAGAACTCCAGAAATTTCTACAACACAGATCAAAAATGATATCAAGGATATGGCTCAGAAAAAAGAGAAGCCAGCAGAAGATAAATAATTAGGAATAATAGTATGGGAAAAGCCAAAAGATTTCTGTTGAAATTGATTAATTTGACCCCTGGGATCAAGGATATCACAGCACGATGGTATCAATGGATGAAACGGTGTCAATATCTTAAGCAAAAGAGAAAAATAAAAACAGAAGATAATCTAGTGGTATTCGAGTCTTTTTTGGGGAGGCAGTATGGCTGCAGCCCCAAAGCTCTTTTTGTGGCCATGACAGAAGATCCTCAATATGCAGATTATCAAAAAGTATGGATGTTTCAGGAACCGGAGCAGTATCGTTTTTTAGAACAGTATCCGAATACCAAAGTGGTAGCCTATGGTTCTAAGGACTGTTATCGTTATTATGCCCGGGCGAAATATTGGATTACCAATTATCACCTGCCTACTGGCATTATAAAGGCATCAGATCAGGTGTATGTACAGACTTGGCATGGAACACCACTTAAGAAGATTGGCTGTGATGTGGGAAACTACAAAAATCTTTCGAAGGATAAGAAGAGAGCCTGGAAAGAGTACCAAAAAGAGGGAACTATCATTGATTATATGCCTTCCCCTTCTGCGTTTTATACGGAGAAGATAACAAGTGCTTTTCGATTGCAGAAACAAGCGCAGGTGTCGGAGTGTGGATATCCCCGCAATGACTTTTTATTCACGGTAAATGCAGATTTTTGTGGAAAACTCAAGGAAAAATTGTCTATTCCAGTGGATAAAAAGGTGGCCCTTTATGCACCGACATGGCGGGACAATCAGCATGTGCCGGGGCAAGGATATGTGTACCGCGGTGGCATGGATTTTGAAAAATTGCAGCAAGAGTTGGGTGAAGAGTGGGTTATCCTCTTCCGTGCCCATTATCTAATCAGCAATTCCTTTGATTTTGAAAAATATCAGGGCTTTGTGGTTAACGCTTCCCAGTATGATGATGTGAATCATCTGTATGCCATCAGTGATATACTGATTACAGACTATTCCAGTGTCTTCTTTGATTATGCCAATTTGGAGCGTCCTGTCTTCTTTTATATGTACGATTATGAGGAATATAAGAGCGAGATGCGAGACTTTTATTTTGATGTGGAGGAGCTTCCAGGTCCGGTGGTAAGAAACCAAGAGGAACTGACAGCAGAGATTAAAAAATTGGAACAGCAGGAATTCTATCCAGATAAGAAATATAGGGAATTTAACAAAAAATATAATCCCTATCAGGTACCTTGCAGCAGACAGGTGCTTCGTAGGATTATAAATGCCGGTTGCGAAAAAGAGTGACCTGTGATATATTTAACGTTGCAATTTTTGCAATAACTTAGACAAAGGGGACATTTTATTTGCCCTCTTCGCAAAGGTGAGAAATAGGATTAGGGGCTTTCTCACGCTACATAAGAAAGAGGTGGAAACATTGGCAGTAAAAGATGTCAAAAATACAAAAAAACGTCATAAAGTCGGTTTGGCTCTGGCCGTGATTCAGTTGATTCTTACAGTGCTTTGTATTGGATTTATTTTTGTGCTGGATTTGTTAAGTCCGGTATTAGCAGGAGCCATTGGTGTAGTATTGTTGCTAGTATGGCTGATCGTATTACTGACCCAGTTTACAAAGAAGATGCACATTGGCGGAAAGATTTTAAGCATTATCATGTGTATCCTGCTTGGTGTTGGTTTACATGCCATGGTAAAGGCAAATAGTCTTTTGGGTAACATTACAGATTCTGAATACAAGATTGATAAGATGGTAGTCATTGTCATGAACAATGATTCGGCAGAAGAGATGAAAGATGCGCTCTCCTATCAGTTCGGCATGCAGAATGTACAAAACGGCAGTGAAGGTGAAAAATCCTACAAGGCAGTAGAACAGTTAAATCAAGATTACAACACAGAATTAGCGACAGAAGAATACGACTCCATGGATTCTCTGGTAGAGGCATTATATGATGGTAACGTGCAGGCGATTATTATGAATGATGCATTGAGATCTACCGTGGAAGACCATTTTGAAACATTTAGCGACGATACAAGAATTCTTGAGACAATAGAATTCAAGACAGAAATCAAAAAGGCGAGAAATATCGATGTTACAAAGGATCCATTTAATGTCTATATCTCTGGTATTGATGTATTTGGTGATATTTCTACCAACAGCCGAAGTGATGTAAATATCGTTGCGACTATCAATCCTACCACAAAGCAGATTCTGCTTACAACCACTCCACGTGACTACTATGTAGAGATTCCTGGTGTATCAGGAGGAGCTAAGGATAAGTTGACTCATGC
>CAYLUV010000042.1:0-14180 GCA_964386955.1 uncultured Lachnospiraceae bacterium | reverse complement strand
TATATGCACCGGTAAGCTGCAGGTTTTCCGGTTTCAGATAAACGGTATTCCCTGTTAACGCTGAAAAATAATCACTTTTTACCAGTTTGGTTGGAAGAACTACTTTCTGGACAACCTCGTAAGCCTCTTCAAATTGTTTTAATGTAAGCATAGTCCCTATTCTCCTTTTTCAAATAACGCATTGACGAAAGTATCAGAATCAAATTTCTGCAAATCGTCAATTTTCTCACCTATTCCAATGTATTTTACTGGGATTCCCAATTCTGCCTGAATGGCAATGGCGATTCCTCCCTTGGCAGTACCGTCCAATTTTGTCAGCACAATACCGGAAATATCCGCTGCTTCCTTAAACTGTCTTGCCTGCTGCAGTGCATTTTGACCTGTTGTACCATCGAGAACAATCAATGTCTCGCGATAGGCCTCTGGAAATTCCTTATCAATGATACGGTTAATCTTGTTTAACTCATTCATCAAGTTCTTCTTGTTATGCAGTCTTCCTGCGGTATCGCAAATCAGTACATCTGCTTTTCTCGCCTTAGCTGCCTGAATGGCATCAAATACTACCGCTCCCGGATCAGAGCCTTCCTGCTGAGCAATGATATCCACACCAGCTCGATTGCTCCACTCCGTCAACTGTTCAATGGCTGCTGCTCGGAAGGTATCTGCCGCTGCCATAATAACCTTTTTGCCATCGTCTTTCAACTGCGAAGCCAGTTTTCCAACGGAAGTGGTCTTACCAACACCGTTTACACCGATCATCAAAACTACGGAAGTTTTGTGTTCAAATTCGTAGGCAGTTTCGTCCACTCGCATCTGCTCCTTGATAATATTAATAAGAAGGGCACGACACTCCTCCGGCTCTTTGATCTTCTTTTCTTTTACTTCTTCTTTTAATTTCTCAATGATAGTCATGGTGGTATCGATACCAATATCGCCCATAATGAGGATTTCTTCTAATTCTTCGTAGAAGTCTTCATCAATGCTGGAAAATCCACTGAAAATGGAGTCAATTCCTGCTGCAATGTTGTCTCTTGTCTTCTGAAGCCCACTAACCAGTCGGCTAAAAAAACCTTTTTTCTTTTCTTCCATATCTCTCCTCCTTCTTCTGTCACAACTTTTCAGTCGTCCTTTTTGATGTCATTTATTTGGTTAAGTCTTTCTCAATTAAATCTACAGAAATCAAGGTAGATACTCCTTTTTCCTGCATGGTGATACCGTAAAGCATATCCGCCGCTGTCATTGTACCACGTCTGTGGGTAATTACAATAAATTGTGTGTCTTTTGTCAATTTTTTTAGATAAGAAGCGAATCGGTCCACGTTGGAGTCGTCCAATGCCGCCTCAATCTCATCCAGCAGACAGAATGGAGATGGTTTTAAATTCTGGATGGCAAATAAGAGGGCAATGGCGGTCAAAGATTTCTCTCCACCAGACATCTGCATCATATTTTGCAGCTTCTTTCCCGGAGGCTGCGCGGTAATGCGGATTCCTGTCTCCAGCAGGTTATCCTCCTCCATCAGTTCCAAGGTACCTCGTCCGCCCCCAAAGAGCTCCGAAAATACAATCTGGAACATCTCATTGATTTCCTTGAATTTCTCCTGGAACTGTTTTTTCATAGCTTCGTCCAGTTCCTTGATAATATCCAAAAGTTTTCCTTCTGCCACCTGAATATCTGTATACTGTCCCTTTAAGAACTCATATCGCTCTAACGTCTCTTTGTAATCTTCAATGGCGTGGACATTAACTGGTCCCAGTGCATTGATTTTCTTTTTCAAATCACTGATCATGGATTTCAGATCACCGAAGGAGATTTCTTCCTCTTCCTTGAAATAGTCCTTCGCACCGGACAAGGTCATCTCATAACTTTCCCACATATAGAGCTTTAAGTCTTCCAGCTCCTGCTCTCCTTTGGCAAGACGACCACTCAAGCGATATTCTTCCTTGTCCAGACCATTGATTTCTCTGGAAAGTTCCTCTCGCTTGATAAAAAAACCTTTATTTTGCTGCAGATAAGCCTCTTTTTGCTGAGATTGTTTTATTTTCTCCGCCTCTTTTTCTTCCCGCACCTGCTGGTAGTGTAGAATCTCCATGCGAAGTTTTTCAATCTCACCTCGAAGTTCCTGCTGTTTTTCCTTCATCTCATAGGAATCTCTCTGTTCCTTGGCATATTCCTCCTTCGCCCGAAGGATTTCTGTCTGGATTCGCTCCTTATTTTCCTGGAAAAATAATTTCTTTTGTTCCAAGGCAGTAAGCTTCATCTGAATCTGCATCATAGCTTCCTGGGCAGCACTTTCACTCTCCTGCTCCTCGGAAAGTTTCTGATTCAGTTCTTCTTCCTTCACACCCATCTCATCCTGCACAGAGGCCAATGCCTGCTGAGTTTCACGGATTTCTTCTTTGTTTTTCTCAATCTGAGAAAGCTGTACATGAATATCCTGTTTTTCTCGGTTCAAGGAGGTAATAATACGCTCCTGTTCTTCCATCTGCTCGGAAATTTTCTCCAGCTCCATAATAAACTGATTCTTTGCAAGAAGCTGTTCCTGATATTCTTCTCTGGCTTTTTGTTCTTTTCTCATCAATTCCTCGGAAAGGTTCTTGATTTTTTCCAACTCTTCCTTGGCAACGACGATAGTATGCTGCAAAGTTGCAACAGACTGTTTTAAATCTTCCATCTCACGATGTCTTCCCAAAAGATTGCTGGAATTTCGAAACGCACCACCGGTCATGGCGCCGCCAGGGCTTAAAGATTCTCCCTCCAAGGTAACGATACGGAAAGAATACCCATATTTTCTTGCCACTTGCAAAGCGGAATCAATGGTATCCATCACAAGAATCCGTCCCACCAGATGAGAGATTAAGTTCTTATGTTCTGGTTTCACCTCTATCAAATCACTGGCAATCCCAATCACACCAGCTTCTCCAAGTACCTCTGTTCGCTTAAAACTGCTTCCCTTGATGGCATCCAGTGGAAGGAAGGTAGCTCGACCAAAACGATTTTGCTTCAAGTGTTCAATCATAGCTTTGGCTGTACGCTCTGTATCCGTAACAACGTTTTGAATGCTTCCTCCCAGTGCGGTCTCAATGGCAGTCTCATATTCCTTTTTTACGTGGATAATATCCGCCACAACACCAACAATGCCCGGATAGTACTTCTTCTGTTCCATCACTTTTTTGATGCTGTTGCCATAGCCATCGTATCGCTCTGCCATGTTGCGAAGAGTCTCTAACTTGGAACGTTCTCTCTGGAACTGTTCATTGGATCGCTGATAGGTATCGTTTAACTGACGTTCCCTCTGACGATACTCCTGCATCTGGGTTTCACACTGGGTCAGTGCTTCCTTTGCCGTCGCCAGAGCCTTCTCTGTCTCCTTTAAGTCCTCCTGACAAATGTCCAAATCTTCTTTTAAAATATCAATCTGACTAACCGCCTCCAGATTTTTTTGCATAATCTGACTGGTTCGGTAATGAAGCTGCTCCTCCATGACCTCATAGCGGTTCATGCTGACTTTTTTTCCGGCCTCCTCACCAAGAAGGCTCTGTACCTTCATTTGATGTTCTAAAAGAAGATCTTTTACATCTTTCATACGGTCCTGTATCAGTAAAAGTGCCTTTTCCTCGTCAGCCTTCTGATTATAAAGGTTTTCCTCCTCCAGAAGAATTCCCTCCTGTTCCAGCAAAAGGTTCTCCTTTTCCTGCTCTCTGGCTTCTATGGTGGAAAGCAAGCGGGCTTCGTTGGATTTTTTATGTTCCTCATTCACCTTTGCTGTATGGATTTGCTCCTCCAACACCTGAATCTGACCTTCTGCCTTTTCCCTAGCCAACACGTACCCATGAATTTCCTGGGTAGCATCAGAAATGGACTGTTCCAAGGCCTCTATCTTCGCCTCAATCTGCTGATATTCTTCCCTTGTCTTGTCATACTGGCTGTTTTTTTCTGCCAAATCTTCCCTCACAATGGAAAGTTTTTTATTTAACTCCTCCAACGCCTTTGTAAGCTGTCCATTCCACTCAACAAAATGTCTGGCTTCCCTTTCTCTCAGTTGATCGCGCAAAGAAAGATACCGCTTTGCCGTCTCTGACTGTTTGGAAAGTGGTCCCATCTGTTTTTCTAACTCTCGCAAAATGTCCGTCACACGCTCTAAATTCTGTCTTTCCTGCTCCAACGCCTTCTGGGTTGCTTCTTTATTTTTTTTGTATTTTACGATACCTGCCGCTTCGTCAAAAAGTTCCCTTCTATCTTCCGGTTTTCCACTTAAAATCTTCTCAATCTGTCCCTGACCGATGATAGAATATCCCTCTTTTCCAATACCCGTGTCCATAAACAGTTCCACAATGTCTCGTCTTCTGCAGTTGGTTCCATTTAAAATATATTCACTTTCTCCAGAACGATACACTCTTCTTGCTACGGTCACTTCCTCATAGTCCACTGGCAAGCGCTTATCCTTATTATCAAAGGTAATGGCAACGTAGGCGGCGCTGACGGGTTTTCGGTTCTCTGTACCAGAGAAAATAACATCCTCCATCTTCGAACCACGAATCTGCTTGGCACTTTGTTCCCCCAACACCCAGCGAACCGCATCGGCTACGTTACTTTTTCCGCTTCCATTTGGTCCTACAATGCCGGTAATTCCATCTTTAAACTCAAAAATAATCTTATTGGCAAAAGATTTGAATCCATATACTTCAATACTCTTTAAATACATATAAAACCTACTTGTTCTTCCGTAATAAGATCGTTTTGTATGCAGCCATCTGTTCTGCTGCCTTTTTGGTCTTTCCTACCCCCACTGCCACTGCCTGATCTCCAATCCAAGTTTCCACCGTGAAGCTCTTACAGTGATCTGGTCCCTCTTCCTTCAAAAGATGATAGGAAAGTTTATTTTTTCCTTCCGCCTGCACCATCTCCTGTAAAATCGTCTTGGCATCATAAAACAAAGCCTTGTCCTCCACATCCTGCAAAAGGAAACGGTTGATAAAATCCCTTGCCTGTTCCAGACCGCTATCCAGATAGATGGCACCGATCAGCGCTTCAAAGGCATCGGAAAGAATAGAATCCCGATCTCTTCCGCCCGTCATATGCTCTCCTTTGGAAAGAAGCAAATGTTCTCCCAAATGAATCTCTCTGGCACAGATGGAGAGGGTATGCTCACACACTAAGCTGGAACGAAGTTTTGTAAGTTCTCCCTCTTTCTTGTTTGGATAATTGTGATAGAGAAAATCAGTCACAGAAAGCTCTAACACTGCATCTCCAAGGTATTCCAAACGCTCATTGTTTTCTTTCTTTTGATCCTTATGCTCATTGGAAAAAGAGCTGTGGGTCATGGCCAGTCTCAAATGATTCTGATCTTGAAACTGGTAACCGATGGCCTGCTCCAACTTGGCAAAATTATTCTGCATCCTTGTCATCCCCCTTCTCCTCTGGGAAAAGCTGCTCTTTAATCTTTTCATTTACCTGCTGCTCACTAAACTGTACACACTGGAAAATGGCATTCTTAATCTCCACAGCTGTGGCACTTCCATGGGTTTTCACCACAAGGCCTTTCAGTCCCAGAAGTGGTGCACCGCCGTACTCGCTGGCATCAAATTTCTTCAAGGTGTCTTTCAGCGCAGGTTTTAATAAAAGTGCACCAATCTTGCTGCGAAGGTTAGCCATCATGCCCTTCTTCATCTCTCCAAGCAGTGTCTTAGCAAGTCCCTCTGTATGTTTTAAAATAACATTTCCCACAAAAGCTTCACATACAACGACATCTGCCTTGCCTGTATGGATTTCATTGGCCTCGATACTTCCAATAAAGTTAATGTCCTCGCACTCTTTTAATAAAGGATAGGTCTCCTTCACCAGTGCATTTCCTTTCGCTTCCTCGGAACCGATGTTGACAATCGCAACCTTTGGGTTATCTACACCTACAATGTGTTTCATGTAGATGGAACCAATTCTTGCAAACTGTACCAGATGATGTGACTTGGCATCCACGTTAGCGCCGCAGTCAATCAAAAGAGTCGGTCCCTTTGTGGTAGGAATCAGTGGTGCTAAAGGCGCTCTCTCGATTCCTTTGATCTTTCCTACCAATACCTGCCCTCCTACAAGAACCGCTCCAGAGCTTCCGGAAGAGATAAAGGCATCTGCCTCTCCCTTTCTCACCATACGTAGAGCAACTACCATGGAAGAATCTTTCTTTCTTCGAATGGCGTCCACTGGAGATTCGTTACAGCTAATCTCCTCTGTCGTTGGCACAATCTTAATCTGTTCTTTTCTATACTGATATTTTGCCAGTTCTGCTTCCAATCTCACTTCATCTCCAGCAAGAAATATCATAATATTCTCATTCTCATTTACTGCATCAATGGCTGCTTTTACCTGTTCTACCGGCGCATAATCACCGCCCATGGCATCCATGGCTATTTTAAACATCTGACTCATGTTTTTTCTCCTGTCTTCTATGACTTAAAATGAATGTTTACCCCTTATCATACTATGAAATTTATTATCCGTCAAATTTGGATTCCCTTTTTCACCAAGTTTTCAAACATTCCATATTTCCAGGGATATAACAGATTTAAGACAATTTTTACTTGTAAAATATACAAAAAATGGATATGATATACCAGATAAAGATATTTTTCTCTTCCTATTTATATGTGGATGAGAATGGAAAGGAGCTATTTTGAAAAAACTTTTTATCTATCTGCGTGATTATAAAAAAGAAAGTATTTTGGCACCTGCCTTTAAAATGTTGGAAGCAATGTTTGACCTTTTGGTGCCCCTTGTTATGGCAGCCATTATCAACAAGGGCATTGCCTCCGGGGATACGGGATATATTGTGTCCCGCTGTGGTCTTTTGGTGCTTCTCGGTCTGGTGGGACTTGCCAGCAGCATTACCGCCCAGTACTTTGCTGCTAAGGCAGCTGTAGGATTTTGCACCAAGATTCGACATGTGCTGTTTTCTCACATTCAATCTCTCGGCTTTGCAGAGATGGACAAGTTGGGAACCTCCACATTGATTACCCGCATGACCAGTGACATCAATCAGGTGCAAAGTGGATTGAATTTGTTTCTTCGACTGTTTTTGCGTTCCCCATTTATTGTATTTGGCAGCGTTGTGATGGCTTTTATTGTAAGTCCGAAGGCAGCTTTGATCTTTGTGATCACCATTCCTTTGCTTTCCATCGTGGTTTTTGGCATTATGCTTTCCACTATGCCCCTGTACAAAAAGGTACAGCAACGTTTGGACGGAATTTTGGGAACCACCAGGGAACAGTTGACAGGAGTTCGTGTTATTCGTGCCTTTGGTCGTGAAGAGGAGGAACGAAAGGATTTTGAAGATAAGAATGCCCTCTTAGTCCATGGACAGCTTTTTGTGGGAAAAATATCCGCACTGATGAATCCTCTCACCTACGTTATCATCAATCTTGCCATTGTGGTAATCTTAAATACCGGTGCTTTGCAGATTCAAGTTGGCACGATGAAACAGGGCGATGTGATTGCTCTGGTAAACTATATGAATCAGATTTTGGTAGAACTCGTAAAACTTGCCAACCTGATTATTCAAGTGACCAAGGCCATGGCCTGTGCCGATCGTGTGGCCGCAGTGCTTGACACAAAACCAGAGATGTGTTTTTCCTGTGGGGAAGAAAAACAATCTGCCCCAGAGACAGAGGAAGAGATTGCCTTTGATCAGGTTTCCTTTACTTACAAAGGAGCCGGCGCGGAAACTCTCTCTCACATTGATTTTTCTGTAAAAAAAGGACAGACCGTGGGAATTATCGGCGGTACCGGCAGCGGAAAGACTACGTTGATTTCTCTGCTGGCACGTTTTTACGATGCAACCAGCGGGGAAGTTCGTCTGGGAGGACAAGATATCCGAAATTACTCCCGGGAAGAGCTGCGAAGCCGAATCGGTGTCGTTATGCAAAAGGCACAGCTGTTTTCCGGTACTATCCGTTCCAACCTGTTGTGGGGAGATAAGAACGCCTCCGATGAAATGCTCTGGTCTGCACTGGAAACGGCTCAAGCAGCAGAGTTTGTGCGAAAAAAAGAATTCGGACTGGACGATCCGGTGGAGCAGGGCGGAAGAAACCTTTCCGGCGGACAAAAACAGCGTCTTACCATTGCTAGGGCTTTGGTGGGAAATCCAGAAATTTTAATCCTGGACGATAGTGCCAGCGCACTGGACTTTTTGACCGATGCAGCTCTTCGAAAAGCCCTCCGCACCCAGGCAAAGGATATGACTGTCTTTATTGTAAGCCAAAGAACCTCCAGTTTGATGCATGCCGATCTTATCCTTGTTTTAGATGACGGCGAGATTGTGGGAAAAGGCACACATCAAGAATTATTGGCAACTTGTCCTGTATATCAGGAAATCTATGAAAGTCAGTACGGAAAGGCAGGTGAGACAAAATGATAGGAAGAATATGGAAGAACATAAAAAAATATTGGTTTTACATCCTTTGTAGTTTGCTCTGCGCCGCCATTTCTGTGGCAGCACAGCTCTACGTACCAATCTTAACTGGAAATGCCATCGACGGCATGATTGATGCTAGAAAGGTAGACTTCACCCTTGTGGCATCCATCATCAAAGTTATCTTGACAGCAACCGCCATCTCCGGTGTTGCTCAGTGGATTTTTGGCATTTGCAACAACAAAATTACCTATCATGTCAGCCGAGACCTTCGAAACGCGGCCATTGCAAAGATACAAAAACTGCCTGTTTCCTACTTGGATGCTCATCCGACCGGTGATCTGGTCAGTCGCGTGATAGCAGACGTGGAACAATTTGCCGATGGTCTTTTGATGGGATTTACCCAATTTTTTACCGGCGTTCTCACAATTCTCGGTACTTTAGGCTTTATGTTTTACCTCAACATCCCCATCACTTTGGTGGTTGTCTGTGTAACTCCTTTGAGCTTTGTGGTAGCCAGCTTTATTGCAAAAAAGACCTTCCGAAATTTCCAGATTCAGACAGAAATCCGTGGCAAACAGACCGCCTTTATCAATGAAATGATTGAAGGACAAAAGGTCGTGCAGGCATTTTGTCACGAAGAGGAATGCATTCAGCAATTTGATGAGATGAATGAACGTTTGGAAAAGGCCAGCCTAAAAGCTATCTTTTTTAGCAGTCTTACCAATCCCTCCACAAGATTTGTAAACAACGTGGTGTACGCTGGCGTTGCCTTAGTTGGTGCCTTGTTCTCCGTTGCCGGAGGCATTACCGTTGGACAGCTCTCCTGCTTCCTAAGCTATGCAAATCAGTACACCAAACCATTTAATGAAATTTCTGGTGTGCTGACGGAACTGCAAAATGCCATGGCATGTGCCAAACGTATCTTTGAGCTCTTTGATGAGGAAGAACGTCCAGAAGATGTTCCCGACGCATTGGTACTGACACCAGAACAGGTCGATGGAACCGTTGAGATGCAAAACGTTTCCTTCCGCTATGTGCCAGAGCGACCTTTAATTGAAAATTTTAATCTCTCCGTAAAACCAGGAGAACGTGTGGCTATCGTTGGACCTACTGGATGCGGAAAGACAACCATGATCAACCTGCTTATGCGATTTTATGATGTGGAACAGGGCGCGATTGCCGTTTCCAGCACAGATATTCGACAGATCAACCGCATTTCCCTTCGCAGAAGCTATGGCATGGTACTGCAAGATACCTGGTTAAAATCCGGCACCATCTACGAAAATATTTCCTATGGAAAACCAGATGCCACCAAAGAGGAAGTGATTGAAGCTGCCAAGGCCGCTCATGCCCACAGCTTTATCAAACGTCTTCCTGACGGATACGATACTGTCATCACGGAAGATGGGGGAAATATCAGCCAAGGACAAAAACAGCTTCTTTGCATCGCCAGAGTTATGCTGGCCCTGCCATCTATGCTGATTTTGGACGAGGCTACTTCCAGTATCGATACCCGTACAGAAATCAAAATCCAACAGGCATTTGCCCAGATGATGAAGGGACGAACCAGCTTTATTGTTGCTCATCGTCTATCCACCATTCAAGAAGCTGACACCATTCTTGTTATGGACAATGGAAAAATCATAGAACAGGGAAATCACGAAACCCTTCTTGCCAAAGATGGATTCTATGCTAAGTTATACAATAGCCAGTACGAGTTATAGTGTGATATAGAATAACCGTATAAACGATGGCATTCTATAGAATACTCGAACAAACGATGGCATCCTATCGATAGCCTAAACGAATTAATGACATCATACAAAAATGCCGCAGCTTCCGTTTATAGAAGTTACGGCATTTTTCTTTTAAAATGTAATTCCCTTATTACGAAGAAAATTTAAGGTATTTTCATACTGTTTTGCAATGATCCAGTTAATCTGCGCAGATTCCTTACTGTCTTTTACCTGATAACAGAAAGAAAGATATCCTAGCATTTCATTATTAAAAAACTCTTCATAAGTATTTTCCTCTATATCCTTTTGATAGCAAGCCTGCAATTGCTTTCGTTCTTCCTCATTTAATGCCAATAACCGTTCTTCCCCATCAATGCCCATGCACACGGACACCGTCTTTGCCTGTTCTACTGCCAAATGGATATAGGGATGCATCAGCTCTTTTCCCTCTTTTGTCTCGTAGAGAGCCGCAAAATATTGCTTCAGCCTAGCCTCGTCCATGTAGTATTGACGATAGACTTCTTTTCCTGATTTTAATTTGTAACGAACCAACACGGATTTCATTGCGTCATAATCCGGTCCTTGATTTTCCATATGCCCTTTCACTAACCGAAGGATTGCCTTTGTTTCGCTGGCAGAAGATATCTGCAGCTGATATTCTGTTTCCGTATAGCCCCACTCTGTAGCACCCATGGATTCCACTGCAAATAAGGGCACTCCCTCTTCATTTAATTTATAGTAATCAATGTAATTCGTGTATTCCCTCGCATAATCTCCCACGGAAATGTTGCAAGATGCCTCCGCGATTTTTTCTGCCTCTGGAAGATAGTTGTCATATCCAACCATGTCATAGCGAAAAACACTGACGATTCCAACCGTGAGTAACAGGGATAAAAGAAGCTGTTTTTTCTTTCCAAGACAAGCTCGAATATCTGATTGAAATACAACCTCCATAAAGCCGTGCATCAGTACCACACCTAAGACTGTTCCAAAATATAACCAGATATCGGCATCTCCCACTTGAAAAGCGGTCAGGCAAAGTCCCAGTACCATACCCGTAGGGATTACCAAGAGAATACGAATCACACTACCAAGAAACGGAAAAGCCAGTGCCTTTCCTGCACACTCAGATGGTCGCCACTTGTATAGAAAAAAAGCCACAATAGCTGCCACCGCACTGAGTATACAAGCCTGCAAAATATTGTTAAATCCGCCACTCGGGCTTCCAGCAATGAGATTTTTTATCACACTCAAAATTGTCTGAAAGGGATCTGCCACATTCACAATATCCATGCTAGAGTTATAAACTTCCGTATAGGTCTGAAAATACATCACACTGTAGCTCTGCAACAAAATTTTTACCATGATAGGATAGAAAAGTAAGGTTCCGGATGCCATAAATGCTACCACCAAATTTCCCGTCAACATCACTGCCAGTACAACAATGCTGTAAATCAGCAGAAAAATGACAGAGTATGAAATAAGATTCCAAAGCATACATTTTACACTTCCTCCACTCAGATACCCTCGCATCCCGATCAATATGCTCAAGATTATCATGTGAAGAATCATCATGCATTCATACAACAAAATGCCATCCACATATAACAGTAAAAATCTTTTCTCTCGCTTCATCGGCTGACTGTGGTAAAAATCCACTTGTTCCTTTTTCATCAGCCAACTAAACCCCTGAAAGCCAAAAAGCAAAGCCCCGATGCCGCTTTCTATTGTATAAAAATATATTTTTCCATATCGAAGAATTGTCTCTATGCTGTTACAAATGAAAAAGGCACTGCCTTCCAGCCGTTGCCCCTGTTCGAAGGCTTCTATGCTCATTTCAAAGGAAACGGTCAAAATAAAACAGAGGATTCCAAATACTACTATGGTCCATTTTCTCCGTTTCCAGTCCTCTTTCATCCATTTAAAATACGAAGTTTTTAATGTCATACCCTTCTACCTCCGTTTCACTGATAAATATTTCCTCTAAGGACAATGGTGAAATTTCATAAAACACCGGCTTACATTCCTCCAACGCCCTGCGAACCTCTTCCTCATCTCCTCGCACAGTCAAGGTGAGAAGAGAACCTCTCTTTTCCATCTTCAATGGATCCAGTACTTCCTTGATATACTGTTCTCCCTCCAAAGAAACCACGCACTGTACTTTATGAATTCCAGACTTCATTTGCTCCAAATCTTTCGACAGCAAAATGCCTCCCTGATGAATCAACCCGATATGGTCGCAGATATCCTCCAATTCTCTTAAATTGTGAAAGGAAATAATCGCCGTCAAGCCTCTGCTCTCCACTTCTCCGACTATCACCGCCTTCATCGCCTGACGTATCACCGGATCTAATCCGTCAAAGGTCTCATCAAAAATAATGTATTTTGTATTGGCACAGATTCCTAAAAGCATCGCCAGCTGCCCCTTCATTCCCTTCGAGTAGGTGCTTATTTTTCTTTTCTTACCAAGGTGAAACCGCAGCAAAAAATCTTCGAACCGCTGCTGATCAAATTTGGGATAAATGGTCATATAATATTTTTCCATGTCCATCGGGGAACTATTTGGAAAGAAAAAAGGTTGATCTGAGATATAGAAAATCTCCTCCTTTATAGATGGATTCTCATATACTCTTTCTCCATCTACTAGAATGTCTCCCTGATCTGCTTTCATAATTCCTGTCATCATACGAAGGAGTGTACTCTTTCCTGCCCCGTTGCTTCCCACAAGGCCAAAAATAGAGCCATCCTTCACTTGGAAAGAAACTTCCTTCACTGCTTTGATTTTTCCATACAATTTCGTGACATTTTGAATTTTAATCATCTTCCTGTCCTCCCGTTCCATAGACTAAAAAAAGAAGTTCCATCAACTCCGGCTGCTTCACTCCCAAAGCCCTCGCTTCCTCCATCTGACTGCGCAACCTCTGTTTCATCTCTGCCCTTCTCTCTTCCAACAAATTCTGATTTTCACTAACGTAGTTGCCTCGCCCTTTCACAGAATAGATAAAACCTTTCTGTTCCAGTTCACTGTATGCTCGCTGAATTGTGTTGGGATTAATGGAAAGTTCCATCGCCAATCCTCTCACAGAGGGAAGCTGATCACCGGCCTGCAAGCCTCCTTTTAAGATTAATTCTTGAAATTTATCTACAATCTGTTCATAGAGAGGCCTTTTATCTTTGTAATCTAACAGTATCATCCCTCTCTCCTTTCTAACTGTACTAATACTCTTAATACAGTTATTATAAAAGAAAAAAACATTCTGGTCAATGATCTACTTCTGTCAATTTTCTTACAGATCATCTCCCAAAATGTTTTCTTTTAACTAAAATCCACGAATCATACCAAAAAGTCCAGCACTTACTGCACCCATGATGATACCTGCCATCAGGACACCGCCGAGCACTGCCACAACACTCTTCTTAAAATCCATATCCAAGAAGCTTGCCGCTAAAGTTCCGGTCCAAGCGCCTGTACCTGGAAGAGGAACACCTACAAAAAGTAACAGTGCAATATAGATACCTCTTCCTGCTTTCTCCTGCAACTTCGCGCCGCCTTTATGTCCCTTTTCAATACAAAATGTAAAAAATCCTCCAATAATTGGCTTATCACAGCCCCACTCCAACACCTTTCTTGCAAACAAAAAGATAATTGGCACCGGAAGCATATTTCCAATAATGCAGACAATGTAAGATTGCAATAATGGAAGGTTGAATCCTTGGGAAATCGGAATCGCTCCTCTTAACTCAATCAATGGCACCATAGATACCAAAAAACAAATGATATATTTTTTTAACATCTTTATCCTCCATACGTTTTATTCATTATAAAGCAGTCACTGGTAAAGTATAACTGGTTTCCTTTGGAATTACAACTTAATTTTTCTTAACATTAAATGAATTTTTCTCCGTTGTCTCATTCGTGCCTCTTTTTCATTTTTAGACAAAGAAAAAGTCGCAAAATCCTTTAAAATAAGCATCCTGCGACAAAAAAATAAAGCGGGTGATGGGAATCGAACCCACGTATCCAGCTTGGAAGGCTGGTGTTC
>CAYLUV010000041.1:0-14480 GCA_964386955.1 uncultured Lachnospiraceae bacterium | reverse complement strand
CTGCAGAGAGAAGAGAACGGATACGAATTCTGGCAGCACCTAAGTTATTTACTTCGTCAATCTTTAATACGGTATAGATACGACCGGATTTGGATAAAATATCGTTTACCGCATCGGTGGTAACGGCATCCAGACCACAGCCGAAGGAGTTTAACTGAATCACTTCCAACTGTTTATTTTTCTTAGCGTAGTTGGCAGCGGCATACAGTCTGGAATGGTACATCCACTGGTCAGATACAATCAGAGGGCGTTCCACATTTCCAAGATGGCTGATGGAATCCTCGGAGAGAACTGCCACACCGTAGGAGGTGAGAAGTTCTGGGATACCATGGTTGATTTCAGGGTCGATGTGATATGGACGACCGCAAAGAACCACACCAAGTTCGCCGGTTTCTGCCAGATAGGAGAGTGTTTCCATACCCATACGGCGGATATCTTCTTTTACCTTGGCTGCTTCCGCAAAGGCCTTGGAAAGCGCGGCTGTCACTTCCTCCTGGGTTACGTCATAATATGGAGAGAGTTCTTCATAGAGACGTTTTGCCAGCACTTCTTCGTTGTCAAGAGCAAGGAAAGGACGGAGGAATCGGATGGATTCGTCGCGCAGTTCTTCTACGTTGTTCTTGATATTTTCTGCGTAGGAAGTAACGATTGGGCAGTTGTAGTGGTTGTTGGCATCCGTTGTCTCGTTCTGTTCGTAAGGAATACAAGGATAGAAAATATCCTTTACGCCCTGTTTTAACAGCCACATAATATGACCGTGAGCCAATTTGGCTGGATAACATTCGGATTCACTTGGAATGGATTCGATTCCCATCTCATAAATCTTTCTGGAAGAAAGAGGGGAGAGAACCACAGAAAATCCAAGCTCTGTAAAGAGGGTATGCCAAAGTGGGTAGTTCTCGTAGATATTTAAAACACGAGGAATACCGATGACACCATTTTTCGCCTGTTCCTTTGGAAGGGATACATAGCCAAAAATACGATCTAATTTATATTTGTAAAGGTTTGGAACCTTTGAAGCTGTTTTTTCTTTTCCAACACCCTTTTCACAGCGGTTACCAGTGATGTAGGTGCGTCCGCCGGAAAACTTGTTTACAGTGAGAAGGCAATTGTTGGTACAGCCTTTACAGCGGCGGATGGAAGTGCTGTATTCCATGTTGATAATATCCTCTAAGGAAAGCATGGAAGTTGTCTCGATATCTTCTGCCTTTTCTCTGGCAATCAGTGCTGCACCGAAAGCACCCATGATACCGGCAATGTCCGGACGGATGGCCTTTCTTTCAGAAATGCGCTCAAAACTGCGAAGAACCGCATCATTGTAGAAGGTACCGCCCTGTACAACAATCTTCTTGCCGAGGGTAGTAGGGTCTGTCAGTTTGATTACTTTAAGCAGCGCATTTTTGATGACAGAGTAGGCAAGACCGGCAGAGATATCTCCTACCTGTGCCCCTTCCTTTTGTGCCTGTTTTACTTTGGAGTTCATAAATACAGTACAGCGGGAACCAAGGTCAATTGGATTTTTTGCAAAAAGAGCAATCTTTGCAAAATCAGCTACTTTATAGTTCAAAGAATTGGCAAAGGTTTCAATAAAGGAACCACAGCCGGAGGAGCAGGCCTCGTTTAACATAACGTTGTCTACTACACCGTTTTTGATCTTGATACATTTCATGTCCTGACCGCCGATATCTAAGATACAGTCCACATCTGGTTCAAAGAAAGCAGCGGCATAGTAGTGAGCGATGGTCTCTACCTCACCAAAATCCAGATTCAATGCGGCTTTTACAAGAAATTCTCCGTAGCCAGTGGAACAGGAGGCTGCAATGGTAGCTTCCGGTGGAAGCAGTTCATCAATCTCCTTCATGGCGCGGATGGTAGTTTTTAATAGGTTACCGTTGTTGTTGCTGTAAAAACTATACAATAAGGAACCGTCTTCCCCAACCAGGGCAACTTTTGTGGTGGTGGAACCGGCGTCGATACCGAGATAGCATTTGCCTTTGTAGGTCTTAATGTCCCCCTTCTTGACAGCAGAGCGGTTGTGTTCCTCTAAAAAAGCCTGATATTCCGCTTCGTCCTGGAAAAGTGGCTCCATACGTTCCACTTCCATGTCCAGTTTGATCTTCTCGTCAAACTTATGTAATAAATCTTCCAGATCAACGAAATTATCTTCCTTTGTGTTCATCGCAGCGCCGGCTGCCGCAAACAGGTGAGAATGTTCCGGCGCGATAATAGCGTCTCCGGTAAGATTCAATGTGCGGATAAATGCTTCTCGCAGTTCAGAAAGGAAGTGAAGTGGACCACCTAAAAATGCTACATTGCCGCGGATTGGTTTTCCACAGGCAAGACCACTGATAGTCTGGTTTACCACTGCCTGAAAAATGGAAGCAGAGAGGTTTGGTTTGGTAGCTCCCTCGTTGATGAGAGGCTGAATATCGGTTTTTGCAAATACACCGCAGCGGGCTGCAATTGGATAAATGGTATCATAATCCTTGGCGTATTCGTTAAGTCCTGTGGCGTCAGTCTGTAAAAGAGCCGCCATCTGGTCGATAAAAGAGCCGGTACCGCCGGCGCATACACCATTCATTCGCTGCTCGATGCCGTTGCCAAAGTAAATAATCTTAGCATCTTCTCCACCAAGCTCGATGGCTACGTCAGTGTGTGGTGCGTAGTCCTTCAGTGCAGTGGATACACAAACGACTTCCTGACAGAAAGGAATGTCAAGTGCAGTGGAAATGGCCATACCACCAGAACCAGTTACAGTAGGGTGGAGGGTAATATTTCCCAATTCTTTATACGCTTTTTCTAAAAGTTCAGCTAATGTTTCCTGTATGTTGGCAAAATGACGCTGGTAATCGGAAAAAAGCATGTTATTCATTTCATCCAAAACAGCGACTTTTACTGTAGTGGAACCAATGTCAATACCTAAAAAATATTTCATAGAAATCTCCTTGCTTGTAAAATAATGACTGTTTCTACCTATTAAAAGGAATTCTGTGCCAAATATAAGCTATTATAGGCGATTAAATGACAAAAAGCAACAAAAAAATAAAGTTCGTTGGAAGTTCACACAAAAGAAGAAAAAATGCATATAGTATAAGGAAGATAGAGTGGGAGAATCGTATGGACTTTTTAGACTATGTAAAAATGTGTCAGGAGGATACCAGGGAGCCGGAAAATACACAGACGGAACGAGAAGATGCACAATCTGTGATTCCAGAGCAGGAAGAACAAGAGGAACGGATTTTACCAAATCCAAACAAAAAGATGTGTCGGGGCATGATATATAAGGTAGAAAGTGGGGATACTTTATACAGCATTTCCAGAAAGTACGATCTTCGGGTGCGGGATCTCATGCTGGCAAATCCCTTTGTAAATGTCTACAATCTGCAGGTGGGGGAAGAACTTTGCATCCCTGTGGTGCCGGGGAATCCTTCCGGTGGAGCAAGACCTTATGTAGTAAAAAGAGAGGACACAGTACTTTCGATTTTACAGGAAAATAAGGTATCCTTTGAGGAACTTGCCAGACTCAATCGCAGCGTGGCAGTGCTGAAACTTCCGGCGGGTACCGTATTGTTAATTCCGTAAAAAGGTATTGTTAAATCATTAACAAGTACCTTGACAAACAATTTAAAGGTCTATATAATGAACTGATATAGACCTTTATTATAAAAAAGAAGGAGGCGCGGGGATGATTCGTATTTTTAGAACCATAGATGATTCCATCCACCAGATCAATGAGATCCAGGAAGGTTGCTGGATTGCACTGACCGCACCACAGGCCACAGAACTTCTTGAAATTGCCAATGCATATAATATTGATATAGATCATTTAAGAGCTCCTCTGGATGAAGAGGAACGTTCTCGTATTGAATTTGAAGATGATTATACACTGATTATTGTGGACATCCCTGTGACAGAAGAGAGAAAAGGACAGGAACATTTTATTACCATTCCTTGTGGTATTATCCTGACGGAGGATAAGATTTTTACAGTATGTCTGGAAGATACACCGATTCTTTCCGTATTTATGGACGGACGTGTACGAAATTTTTGGACCTACAAAAAGACTAGATTTATTCTACAGATATTGTATCGAAATGCCAGTATGTACCTGCAGTACTTAAGGGTAATCGATAAGAAAAGTGATGAAGTAGAGAAGCGACTTCATGTATCCCAGGAAAACAAAGAATTGATTCAGATTCTCGAGCTGGAGAAATCCCTTGTCTACTTTACCACTTCCCTTCGCTCCAACGAGATGGTGCTGGAGAAGATGTTAAAAAATGAGAGTATCAAGAAGTTTCCAGAGGATGAGGAATTGCTGGAAGATGTTATTATCGAGAACAAACAGGCCATTGAGATGGCGAATATTTACAGTAACATTTTGAGCGAGACCATGAACGGTTATGCTTCTGTTATCTCCAACAACTTGAATGTGGTGATGAAAAGACTTTCCATTATCACCATTGTGATGTCCATTCCGACGATTATTGGTGGACTTTGGGGAATGAACCTTTTGGGAATACCTTTTGCGGATCATCCGCAAGGATTTTCTATTATTTGCGTGATTACCTTGATTATCACCATTATTGGCGGCATTATATTTGGAAATCATAGGCTATTTTAAGGAACTGAGGAATAAAATATGAATTTTTTAAATAAGCTGGAGAAGAAGTTTGGCAGGTTTGCCATACCGAATCTTTCCCGTTATCTGATTATTTTATATGGTGTGGGAGCGGTGATTTCATTGATCCCCCATACCAATCTTTATATGGACTTTTTGGCACTGAACCCGTATCTGATCGTACATGGAGAGGTTTGGCGGCTCCTCACTTTTTTGATGGCACCGCCGGACACCAACATTATTTTCCTGCTCCTTGTACTGCTTTGCTACTACAACATTTGTCAGGAGTTGGAGTATTATTGGGGCGATTTTCGGTTTAATCTTTACATTTTAGTGGGTGTGTTGGGAACCATAGCGTCATCTTTTATTTTATATTTTATGACGGGCTCACCATACATCTATATGGATACATTTTATATTAATTTATCATTATTTTTGGCATATGCCACCAGCTTTCCAGATTCCAGATTTTATATCTACGGAATTATTCCAGTGAAAGCAAAATGGCTGGGAATCATAGACGGTGTCTATTTGGCTTACTGTTTCTTGGCAGGAGGCGCAGTTTCCAAAGCAGCCATCATAGCAGCGATGCTTAATTACCTTTTGTTCTTTTTGGGAACAAGGAATTATCATAAATACTCACCAAAACAGGTAAAGCGAAGAAAAACTTACATCAAAGAGGTGAAGTTAAGCACAAATGCCACCAGGCATAGGTGTCATGTGTGCGGAAAGACAGAACTGGACGATCCAGATATGGAATTTCGGTACTGTTCCAAATGCGACGGCAATTATGAGTATTGCAAGGAGCATTTATACACACATACACATGTGAAAAAAGACTAAAAAGGGATTACAAGAAAGGGCGATTATTATGATCAAAAAAACGAAAATTGTCTGCACAATGGGACCAAACACAGATGACAGAAATATTATGCGTGCATTAGCAATGGAAGGCATGGATATTGCACGATTCAACTTTTCCCATGGAGATCATGTGGAGCAGAAGGATCGTATGGATCTGTTAAAAAATGTGAGAAGTGAGTTAAATAAACCAATCGCTATCTTATTAGATACAAAAGGACCAGAGATTCGTACTGGTGTGTTAAAAGAAAAGAGTGTTACTTTAGTGGAGGGACAGAAATTTACCCTCACTCCAAAGGAAATCGAGGGTGATGAGACGATGGTTTCCATCACATATCCTTCCCTCAGTGAAGATGTAAAACCAGGTGACCGCATTTTGATTGATGATGGTCTTCTTGGCCTTGTGGTAGATGAGATTCAGGATGGAGATATCATTTGTACTGTACAAAATGGTGGCCCACTTTCCAATAGAAAAGGTGTCAACGTACCAAATGTAAAGGTAAACCTTCCAGCTATCACAGAGAAAGATAGAGCAGATATCATTTTTGGTATCGGACAGGGCATTGACTTTATCGCCGCATCCTTCGTAAGAGATGCCTCCGCGATTCACGAAATTCGTGAAATCTTAAAGGCTCACGGTGCCGATGAAGATATTTCTATCATTGCTAAGATTGAAAATCAGGAAGGTGTGGATAACATCGATGACATTATCGAGGCCGCAGATGGTATTATGGTGGCCAGAGGTGATCTTGGCGTAGAGATTCCAGAGGAAGAAGTTCCATTTATCCAGAAGACATTAATCCACAAATGTAATGATAGCTTCAAACCGGTTATTACAGCCACACAGATGCTGGATTCCATGATTCGTAACCCACGTCCAACAAGAGCAGAGGTAACAGACGTTGCTAACGCGATTTATGATGGTACAGATGCTATTATGCTTTCTGGTGAAACTGCAGCAGGTAAATATCCAGTGGAAGCATTAAAGACCATGGTAAATATTGCAAAATCCACAGAGAGCCACATTGATTATGAGGCAATGTTACAGTTAAAACGTGAATATAGAAGCCGTGGTATTTCTAGTGCGGTAGCTTATGCGGCAGTTGCCACTGCAAGAAACTTAGATTCTGCATGTTTGATTGCTGGATCTACTGGTGGATTCTCTGCAAGAATGGTATCCAAATACAAACCAAAATGTGATATTATCGCCCTCACACCATTGGAGAGATCTCAGCGTAAGATGCAGATTTACTGGGGTGTTACACCATATATGGCAAATCTGGATGCTACAGTGGATGAGATGTTAGAACAGGGTATGGAGATTGCAAAGGATCTTGGCATTGCAGAAATTGGTGACACTGTTGTTATTACAGCAGGTTCTCCAAATGGTCTTGCAAAGGGATCTAATACAAACTTGATCAAGGTAGAACATGTAAAATAAATGTTGTTGTTGGCAACAAAAGGGACAGATGGCATTTTGCCAAAAGTTCAAAAAAGAATAAGAAAAAGTAGGTGATGGTATGGTTCTGTCAGAACAGGTAAGGATGACAGAAAATATCCGCTTGCGGCAGGAGGAGGTTTTTACGGCCATTCGGGCTGGAGAACCCTGCAAGTATTTGTACTGCATAACGCTCCCCTCCAATCCCTGCAATTTGCTGGATATTCATCCTTATAGAGAACTTCATAAAAGAAAAGTCTATGACGAACCATACATCATTCTTGGTCTTGCGGAGAATAGAGGGGAAGCGGTAGGTATCATTTATGATATGGTATCTGAAGTGGCAGCGTCTCTTTCCAAACTAGAAGATTTTAAGGAGACGTTTCTTAAGTATCGAGATAGTTTGGTACCGTTAGAACAAGGGGAAAGGGATAGAAGATAGAATGGTGCACATACTATTAGGGATCGTAAAGGTTATAGGCATTGTGCTGGCGGCTGTTCTTGGATCGCTTCTATTCCTTTTTTTGATTGTCCTCTTTGGTCCTATTGAATATAGAGCAGAGGGACAGGCGGAGGAGACAAAAGCGGTGGAAGGCCGTGTCAGCTGGTTGTTGTTTCTGATTCGATGCAAAGTTCGCTATGACAGCCAGAATGGTGTTTGGTGGAACCTTCGTATTTTGGGAATTCCACTTTTCTCCAGTGAGAAGCAGGATAAAAAAGAGGCTGCCGAGAAAAAGAGGGCTTCGGAACAGACTTCTTTCAAAGAAAAGCGGGACGAAAAACCGAGGGAAATATCCACAGAAGAAACAGAAGAAAGCCCGAAGGAAACTTTAACGAAGAAAAAGAAAGAAGTTGCACAGGAGTCTATAGCAAAAGAAAAGAAGGAAACTCCAGCTATTGTAACGGCAAATAAAACTGCTAAAAAAGGGAAAACACAAAAAAATTCCAAGCCAATCTGGAAGAGAATGGCTGCAAAAATAAAGAATTTAGGAAAAAAAATCAAAAGCATTCCACAAAAAATCCAAGGATTGAGAGATAAAGGGAGACAAATAGTGGAAAGATTCCAGGAAATTAGAGATTATTTTCTGGGAGAGCGCAATAAAGAAGTGATAAAGAGTATTTTGACAGTGCTAAAAAAGATGGTTCGTCATATTTTACCAAGGAAGTTTCGCGGACGGGTGGAATTTGGGTTGGAAGATCCTTATGTGATGGGACAGATTTTAGCCCTTTTGGGAATGTTGATGCCCCTTTATCAGGATAAGCTGGAAGTATATCCAGATTTTGAAGAAGAAAAATTAAAGGGATATTTTTCCTGCAAGGGAAGAATCATCCCGGGGTACTTGTTCTTTTATGTGCTCAAACTTCTTCTTGATAAAGAAGTGCGAAGAGTGATAAAAGAAGGAAAAGCATTAATAGGAGGAAATTGATCATGGATGGAAAAAATGATGTAAATAGCACCGTAGGCGCTTTATTAAAAGGAATGGATAACTTTATTACAACAAAGACAGTGGTGGGAGAGCCACAGCAGATCGGAGATACCATCATTCTTCCCCTGGTGGATGCCTCCTTTGGTGTAGGTGCCGGCGCATTTTGTGATGACAAGAAAAACAACGGCGGCGGTGGTATGAGTGGAAAAATCACCCCAAGTGCTGTTTTAGTAATCCATAACGGTGAGACTAAGCTGGTAAATGTAAAGAATCAGGATAGTGTGACAAAGATTTTGGATATGATTCCTGGCTTCGTAGACAAATTCAGCGCAAAGAATGAGAAGAAAGAAACAGAGGAAACAAATTTATAAAAAAAGTGCTTGCATTTTTATAGAGTATCTGATATTATATCTATTGTTGTAGGTCTATTAAGGCTAAGTTTGTAAATTCGAGGAGGTGCGATCATGGCAAGATGTGCAATTTGTGACAAAGCTGCTCATTTCGGAAATGCAGTAAGTCATTCTCATAGAAGATCCAATAAGATGTGGAAATCCAACATCAAATCCGTTAGATGCAATGTTAATGGCGGAACAAAGAAAATGTACGTATGTACTTCCTGTTTAAGATCAGGAAAAGTTGAACGTGCTTAGTTAGCGAAAAAGAGAGGGGAGAATGATTTTTCCCCTCTTATTTTTTTGAAAAGTAGGTTTTACGAAAGAAAAAAGCTTGATAAAAGCTTTGTTTTTAACAATGAAAGAACAAAATATAGGATACAATGAGGCAGACGATCGTACAAAAGATTTCCCAGCCGTCTTTGGTGATAATCCAAGAAAAAGCGATGCCTAAGGCAAAGAAAAATAGGGCGAATCCCAACAGTCGTTTCACATTTCCACCTCATTTTCCTTTTTATTTAATAGATTATGTAGTATAATGAAGAAATGTTCCTATAAAATAGTTTTCTTTATAGTGGGAGGATGAACATGAAAGGTCATTTAAGCACCAAAAATGGTGATATTATTATTGAAAATGAAGTAATCGCAAAATATGCCGGTATTACTGCAATCGAAAACTTTGGTATTGTAGGTATGGCAGCTGTAAATATGAAAGATGGTATTGTAAAACTCTTAAAAAGAGATAATGTAAGCAACGGTGTCAGTGTTACTGTGGACGAAGATAACCATATTAGCATTGAATTCCATATTATTGTTGCTTATGGTGTCAGTATTGCAGCAGTGACAGAGAACCTGATCAGCAATGTAAAATACCAGGTAGAAGAATTTACAGGAATGAAAGTAGATAACATTAAAGTTTACGTAGAAGGCGTAAAGAATCTTGACTAGAGCACAGGGGGATTTGTTTCGTGGAAAATCAGAAGATAGATATTAAGACGCTTCGCGAGCTGTTCCTGGCTGGTGCCAGCAGACTGGAAGCAAAGAAAGATTATGTAGATGAATTAAATGTATTCCCAGTTCCAGATGGAGATACAGGTACCAATATGTCCATGACAATCATGGCGGCGGCAAAAGAGGTTGCTGCACTTTCAGAAGATTGTGAGATGAAGGACCTTTGTAAAGCCATTTCCGGCGGATCTCTTCGCGGAGCGAGAGGTAACTCTGGTGTTATCTTATCTCAGCTTCTTCGTGGATTTACAAAGGACATCACAGAGAAAAAAGAATTGACAACAGATGATTTGCAGGCAGCGTTCCAGAAGGCTGTTGAGACTGCTTACAAGGCTGTTATGAAGCCAAAGGAAGGAACCATCTTAACTGTTGCAAAGGGAATGGCAGACAAAGCCGCAATTCTGGCAAAGAAGGAAAAAGAGATTCTTCCATTTTTCCAGGCAGTGGTAAAGGAAGGTTTTGATGTATTAGATCAGACACCAGAGATGCTTCCAGTATTGAAGGAAGCGGGTGTGGTTGACTCCGGTGGACAGGGTCTTATGGAAGTACTTTCCGGTGCATTGGATGCCTACATGGGTGTTGAAGTGGAGATTACCGTTCCTAAGGTAGTGAAAAAAGCCGTAACAGGACAGACTACTCCATTAGAACCAGTGGACATCAAATTTGGATACTGTACCGAATTTATTATTATGAATGATGACGAATTTACAGAGGAGATGGAAGATGAATTTAAGACATTCCTTTCTTCTATCGGTGATTCCATCGTAGTAGTTGCCAACGAAGGTATTACAAAGGTTCATGTACACACCAATCATCCAGGTGTGGCTATTGAAAAAGCCTTGACCTTTGGCTCTCTTACCAACATGAAGATTGACAACATGAGAGAAGAGCACGAGGAGCGTCTGATTAAAGATGCGTCCAAGATTGCTGCTCAGGAAGCGGAAGCGAAGAAGGCGAAGAAACCAGCGGGTCCGATGAAGGAGATGGGCTTTATCTCTGTATCTATCGGGGAGGGAATCAACGAAGTATTTACCGGTCTTGGTGTAGACTACCTTATTGAGGGTGGACAGACCATGAACCCAAGTACAGAGGACATGCTGGAAGCCATCGAACAGGTAAATGCAAAGAATATCTTTATTTTACCAAACAACAAAAATATCGTTATGGCAGCAAATCAGGCAAGAGACCTGACAGAAGATAAAAATATTATTGTAATCCCAACCAAGACGGTTCCACAGGGTGTGGCAGCTATGATCGCTTATATGAGCGAATGCACACCGGAGGAAAATGAGGAAAACATGAAGGAAGCTATCAGCGCAGTAAGGACTGGACAGGTGACTTATGCGGTAAGAGATACATCCATTGATGGAAAAGAGATTCATGTGGGAGACATGATGGGAATTGGAGATGAGGGAATCCTCTCCGTACACCCAGATATGGAAAAAACATTATTTGAACTTTTAGACAATTTAGTAGATGAAGACAGCGAAGTAATCTCCGTATACTATGGAGAAGAGGTCGATGAAGAAAAAGCAGAAGAGATGGCAGAAAAGATGGAAGAGAAATATCCAGATTGTGACGTGGAACTGCAGTATGGCGGACAGCCAATCTACTATTACATTGTTTCAGTAGAATAAGGTGTTAGGGGCGGAATACATTTTCCGCTCCTATTTTGCTTTTATGGGGCAGGAAGAGGTTCTATAGGTGAAGCAGTCCCGAAAATCTCTTCAAAAGGAAGGTGAAAATAAATGGTTGGAACGGATTCAATATCCACATTAAAGGGGATTGGGCCAAAGACAGCGGCTCTTTTTTCAAAACTAAGTGTGGATACCATAGAAGATTTGGTAAATCTATATCCCCGATATTATGTGACCTACGAGGAGCCGGTGGAAGCCGCAGAAGCAAAGGTGGGGGAGCGAGTGGCAGTGCGTCTTACTTTGGCAGGCCCCTTAACTCTTCATCGGGCAGGAAAATTAAATATTGTGCGGGGAACTGGGCGAGATCCTTCTGGAAACATACAGCTTGTCTGGTACAATATGCCCTATATGAAAAATAATTTTCACAGCGGTTCCACCTATATTTTTTGCGGAACACCGGTGCTGAAACAGGGGCGGCTTACGCTGGAACATCCAGAATATTTTACCGAAGGGGCTTATCAGGGACAGATGGAGACACTAAAACCAGTCTATCCGCTGACGGCAGGATTATCCAATAAAACAGTGGTGAAGGCCATGGAACAGGTGATTCCCTTTATGGATGAGCTGGAAGAATATTTGCCACAGGATGTATTGGAACGACAAAATCTGATTGCCTATCACAGGGCGGTGAAGGAGATTCATTTTCCGCTGAATCGGGAGAGAACGGTGGAAGCCAAGAAACGTATGATTTTTGATGAATTTTTTCTTTTTTTGGCATTGATGGAGCAGTTAAAGGAATCCAAACAGGGGGGAGAAAATACATTTCCCATTACATTTTCAGAGAAAGTGGAGGAGTTTGTACAGGAACTTCCCTATGAACTTACCAAAGCCCAGAGGAAAACCTTGGAGGAAATACAGGCAGATATGGCGGGAAATCACCGGATGAATCGGCTGATTCAAGGGGATGTGGGATCTGGTAAAACCATCGTCGCCATGACTGCTTTGTACGGTGTGGTACTGGCGGGATATCAGGGAGCCTTGATGGCTCCCACGGAGGTATTGGCAAGACAGCACTATGAAGATTTTGTAGAAATGCTTGCCCCCCGCGGTGTGCGTGTGGGGCTCTTGACTGGGTCTCAGAAAAAGAAGGAAAAGGATCAAGTCTATGAGGCCCTTTCTCAGGGAGAAATAGATATTGTCATTGGAACCCATGCCATTATACAGGAAAAGACAGTGTTTCAGAATCTTGCTTTGGTGGTAACCGATGAACAGCATCGTTTTGGGGTGAACCAGAGAAAGACTTTGCAGGAAAAAGGAATTGCCCCTCACATTTTGGTAATGAGTGCTACACCGATTCCAAGAACCTTGGCAATCATTATGTACGGAGATTTGGATATTTCCATTATCAATGAGCTTCCGAAGAACCGACTTCCCATCAAAAACTGCGTAGTGGGCAATGGATATCGTCCGACGGCCTACCGTTTTATGGAACAGCAGATAAAAGAAGGAAGACAAGTGTATATAATTTGTCCAATGGTGGAAGAAAGTGAGGGACTTGAGGCGGAAAATGTGGTAGAATATACAGAAGAGCTGAGAAAAAAACTAAATCCTTCCATTCACATCCAGTATCTTCACGGGAAGATGAAGGGTCAGGAAAAGGACGAGATTATGAAAGCCTTTGAACAGCAGCAGATTGATATTCTTGTTTCCACCACGGTCATCGAAGTAGGCATCAATGTGCCAAACGCGACGGTGATGATGATTGAGAATGCAGAACGATTTGGGCTGGCACAGCTTCATCAGCTGCGAGGCAGAGTGGGACGAGGTGCACACCAGTCCTACTGTATTTTTATGACGGCCTCTGACAAGCAGGAAGTGAAGGAGCGACTGGATATTTTGGGGAAATCCAACGATGGATTCCACATTGCCAATGAGGATCTTCGTCTCCGGGGACCGGGGGATTTCTTTGGAATCCGTCAGAGTGGGGAGATGGATTTTGTTATGGCTGACATTTACAGCAATGCGGATCTGCTAAAGGCGGCAAATCAGGAAATACAACGATTGTCCAGGGATGGATTTGATTTTTCTGCTTTGAAAAATAAAAATTTTGAGAAAAAGCAAAGCTTTGCCTCACAAATATAAAATGTCTGAAAATATTATGTATCGACACAACAATATAAAATGTTTGACAATATTATTTATCGACATACCAATAAGAAATTATGCAAAAGGAGAAAAGACATGGGAAAAAAGATTACATACAATTATGTAAGATTGCCCTTAAAGGCAGCATACAACGTAAGAGATTTGGGTGGTTATGCGGGAGATAACCGAAAACCTACCAAATATCACGCGTTCCTTCGCACCGATAATCTGGAACAGTTGGAGGAAGGAGACATCAATTTCTTAAAAGATTATGGTGTCACAGCGGTGATTGATCTTCGAGGGGAAGAGGAAGCAATCAACCATCCAAATCCTCTGAAATTTGATAAGAAGATTAATTATATCAATGTTCCATTTATTGTGGATGGCATTATGGACGTGCGCATGCAGACAGAAGTGGGCTTCCATGTACCAGGATTTTACCAGGATCTTATCGATTCTCATGAAAAAGTGTATGAGATTATGGACTTTATCTTAAAGCAGAAGGGTTGCGTTCTTTTCCACTGTATGGCAGGAAAGGATAGAACTGGTGTGGTGGCGATGCTGCTTCTCGGTATTTGCGGTGTGGCAAAGGAAGATATTATTGCCAACTATCAGGTGACAAGAACCTATCTGAAGGAGAATGTGGAACTTAGTCTGCCGGATGAACTGAAAAACCTGAATTATTCCAAAGCAGAATGGATGGAGGAAACTTACAATTACTTGATCAACAAATATGGTTCTTTTGAGGAATACCTTCTGACGGTGGGACTCAGCAAAAAACAGATAAAGAAACTTAGAAAAAGGCTGTTGACAAATTAAGTCCATCCTTTACAATAAAAGTTAGAAAAAAAGAAAAAAGGAAGAACACAGCATGAGAGTCATTGCAGGAAAAGCAAGACGTCTCCAGTTAAAGACTATAGAGGGCTCAGGAACGAGACCGACACAGGATAGAAC
>CAYLUV010000040.1:0-14884 GCA_964386955.1 uncultured Lachnospiraceae bacterium | reverse complement strand
AAAAGCGGAAGGACAGTGCAGCAGCAGAAAAAAAGTAAAAATGTAATACCAAAAATGATGTATCTTCTGTTTGCATTTTGTGGATTTCTGGCGGTAGCATTTGTCATTTTCATTACGGGATTTCTGGTAAGTTCAGGAATGCCGGCCATCGGTAAAATTGGAATAAAAGAATTTCTATTGGGAAGAGAGTGGGCGTCAACGGCATCCACTCCTTCCTACGGTATTTTACCTTTTATTTTGACTTCCATTTATGGCACCTTGGGGGCCATAGTGATTGGAGTACCGATTGGACTTTTTTGTGCCATTTATATTGCAAAAATGGCAGGCAATAAAACCGCAAAAATCCTTCGCAGCAGTGTAGATTTATTATCTGGAATTCCCTCCGTGGTATATGGTTTAGTGGGAATGATTCTTATTGTGCCTACGGTGCGAGAGGTCTTTTATTTGCCGGATGGTGCCAATCTGTTTTCTGCGATTTTGGTGCTTTCTGTGATGATTTTGCCCTCTGTAATCTCTGTTTCTGAGACAGCAATCCGTGCTGTGCCAAAAGAATATGAGGAGGCATCTCTGGCACTGGGAGCAACAAAGACAGAGACGGTATTTCGCGTGATTGTGCCGGCGGCAAAAAGCGGAATCTTATCTTCTGTTGTCATGGGAATCGGCAGAAGTATTGGAGAGGCCATGGCGGTTATGATGGTTTCCGGAAATGTGCCAAATATGCCAGGCATCTTTCGAAGTGTGCGTTTTCTTACCACTGCAGTGGCAAGTGAAATGTCCTACTCTTCCGGTTTACAAAGAGAAGCGCTTTTTTCCATCGCGCTGGTGCTCTTTTTATTTATCCTGCTCATTAATCTTGTGTTGAATCTCTTGGTAAAAAGAGAGCAGCAATAAACAATCGGTTTATCATATAAAAGGAAGAATAGAATGGGAATAGAACAAAAAAATGAAAAAAACACAGAGACAATATCTGATATTAGAAAAATAAAATGTGGGATTTTAAATGGCTTGATGTATGTGGCAGCAGGTTTAATCTGTGTCTTACTGGCGGGAATGATTGGATATATTTTGTATCGAGGCGTACCGTACCTTTCCCTGGAATTTTTGACATCAAGGCCTAGCTTGCTTCGGGGAACTGTGGGTATCTTTCCCAACATTTTAAATACAATTTACATAATTTTGATTACAATTGTGCTGGTTCTGCCCCTGGGGGTAGGAGCCGCCATTTATTTAAATGAATACGCAGAAAATAAGAAGGTCCTTCGTGTCATCGAATTGGCCACAGAGACCTTGGGAGGAATTCCTTCCATTATCTATGGCTTAGTGGGAATGCTGATTTTTGTGCAGTTTTTCTCTCTGGGTACCTCCCTTTTAGCGGGAAGTTTAACCCTTGTGATTATGACACTGCCGACCATTATTCGAACCACCCAGGAAAGTTTAAAAACCGTACCCCAGGGATACCGAGAGGGTTCCTTGGCTTTAGGGGCAGGAAAATGGTATATGATTCGTACCGTAGTGCTTCCTTCCTCTGTGGATGGCATTGTGACAGGGTGTATTCTTTCCATAGGACGTATTGTGGGGGAAAGTGCAGCCCTTTTATTTACCGCAGGTATGGCAGACGAGGTAATGAATCTTGCCCAGGCGGCAACACCAAATCATGCAGGTTCCACCTTATCTGTGGCACTCTATATGTACGCAAAGGAGCGAGGCGAATTTGAAATAGCCTTTGCCATTGCAGCCATTTTGTTGGTACTGACGTTCTGTATCAATCTTTGCGCAAAAATGACTGCTTCTCAACTGAAAAAGAAAGGAGGAGAAAAATGAGTACGATTACAGCAAAAAATTTGAATCTTTGGTATACAAAAAATCAAGCATTAAAAGATATTAATATAGAATTGCCGGAAAAACAGATCACTGCCCTGATTGGTCCTTCTGGTTGTGGAAAATCTACTTTTTTAAAGTCCTTAAACCGCATGAACGATCTGGTGGAAGGATGCCGTATTGAGGGAGAAATTTGTCTGGATGGGGTGGACATCTACAAAGATATGGATGTCAATATTTTGAGAAAAAGAGTGGGAATGGTATTTCAGAAGCCAAATCCATTTCCAATGAGTATCTATGACAATATCGCCTACGGACCTAGAATCCACGGCATTCGTTCCAAGGTAAAGCTGGACGAGATTGTGGAACAGTCCTTAAAACAGGCGGCCATCTGGGACGAGTGTAAGGATCGTCTGAAAAAGAGCGCCCTTGGAATGAGTGGCGGTCAGCAGCAGAGACTTTGCATTGCCAGAGCGCTGGCGGTAGAACCGGAAATATTATTGATGGACGAGCCAACCTCCGCCTTAGACCCAATCTCCACCTCCAAAATTGAAGATTTGGCAGAGGAATTAAAGGAGAAATATACCATTGTGATGGTAACCCACAATATGCAGCAGGCGGCACGAATTGCAGACAAGACCGCATTTTTCCTGCTGGGAGAGATGGTGGAATTTGATAAGACCGAGAATATGTTCTCCAATCCAAAGGACAAGAGAACGGAGGATTATATCACCGGAAGATTTGGTTGATTTTGGTTTGTTGGGAGAAAAAGAGAAAGGTGGAAAGAAGATTCATGAGAAATCGATTTGATGAGCAGTTAAACCATTTGAATAATGAGTTGATCACTATGGGAGCACTCTGTGAGGAGGCTATCTCAGGGGCGGTAAAGCTGTTAAATTATAAAAATCCAGGAGAAAAGGGCGCGGAAGAGATGCATATTAAGGAGGCGGTTGTGGAATCAGAACAGCTGATTGACAAAAAAGAGCGCGCCATAGAGACTATCTGCATGAAGCTGTTAATGCAGCAGCAGCCAGTGGCAAGTGATCTTAGAACTATTTCTTCCGCGTTAAAAATGATTTCTGATATGGAAAGAATTGGAGATCAGGCGGCAGATATTGCAGAAATCGCCGAATATGCGGCGGGAAGTGGTATGGAAAGTGAGATACATATTGCGGATATGGCAAAAGCTACCATACAAATGGTAACAGACAGCGTTGACTCCTTTGTAAAAAAGGATGTAGAATTAGCCTATCGGGTAATTGCCCACGACAACACGGTGGATGCGCTGTTTGACAAGGTAAAGGGAGAACTGATCGAGGCGGTACAGAAGAAGGCAGGAAATCCGGAAGCCCTTTTGGACCTTTTGATGATTGCAAAATATTTTGAGCGTATCGGTGATCATGCGGAAAACATCGCAGAGTGGGTAATTTATTCCATTACAGGAGAACATGCAGAGGATAACGAAGACAGATACTAGAGGTGAATGGAATGATTTATTTTGTAGAAGATGACGCCAATATTCGAAAGTTAGTATGTTACGCCCTTGAAAAAGAGGGACATCAGATAAAAGGATTTTCAGAGGGAAAAGAGCTTTGGCAGGAAATCAAGAAAGAGATACCGGAGCTTATTTTGCTGGACATTATGCTTCCTGGGGAAGACGGCCTTTCCATCTTAAAAAATTTGCGGGAAAATCCACACTATGAGGAGATTCCTGTGATTATGCTTTCTGCCAAGGGAAGCGAGTTTGACAAGGTGGCAGGATTGGACTTGGGCGCAGATGATTATATTGCAAAGCCCTTTGGCATGACGGAGTTATCTTCCAGAGTCCGAGCGGTACTGAGAAGATACCAAAAAACAAGGAAAACAAGGGAATATCATATGGGTGAGCTCTATGTAAATCCGGAAAAACACATTATTGAGGTGGCAGGGGAAGAAATCAATCTTTCCTTTAAAGAGTACTGTCTTTTGCTGGTTCTTTTGGAGGCAGAAGGAAAAGTAGTGCCAAGGGATGTGCTGCTTACCCGGGTGTGGGGCGAATTTTATGATGAATCCAGAACACTGGATGTGCATATCCGAAAACTTCGAGTGAAGCTGAAGGAGGAAGGCAAACGAATCCAGACCATCAAAAACATAGGATATAAGCTGGGAGGAGACGAAGATGCTTAAAAAAATATTTCGATCCAGTTTTATCACCTCACTTGTTGTTCTGCTTGTCAGCATGATCTTGATTTTAGGGGTGCTGTTTGAGTATTTTGAAGCACAGACCTTTAAGGAACTAAAAAGTGAGGCAGAGTACATTGGATATGCCTTAGAAAATGAGGGAATTACTTATCTGGATCATTTTCAAAATAAAAATAAACGAATTACCTTGGTGGCTGAGGACGGAAAGGTGATGGCAGATACATTGGCAGATGCGGACGTCCTTACCAATCACGGCGATCGCCAGGAAATCAGAGAGGCTTTGAGAGAGGGAACGGGACAGAGTGTGCGCTATTCCAGAACATGGATGCAAAAGACCATGTACTATGCGGTAAAGATGGAAAATGGCACAGTGCTTCGTGTATCCACTACACAAAATTCTATCGTCGTCATTTTGGTGGGACTGTTACAACCGCTGCTGATTGTCGTATTGATTGCTCTTTGTCTTTCCTTCTTTATTTCCCGTCAGGTATCAAAGGGAATCATTAAACCCATCAACAACCTGGATTTGGAATATCCGGCTAACAATGAGGTCTATGAAGAATTAACCCCTCTTTTGCGAAAAATTGCAGGGCAAAAAAAGACCATCGAACAGCAGATTCGAGATGCCAGACAAAAACAGGAGGAATTTCGCCTGATTACAGAAAATATGAGAGAAGGACTTTTGGTAATCGATACGAAAGAAAATGTTCTTTCTCATAATCAGGCAGCACTTCGGTTATTAGACATTGACAAAATAAAAGGGAACAGCGTTTTGGCCTATAACCGCACCAAGGAATTTCGTGAGGCAGTCAACCAAGCTTTGGCGGGACATCGGGCGGAAGACATCCTCTATGTGGATGACAAGACCTATAATCTGATTGTCAGTCCTGTTTATGATACGGAAAAGCTGATTGGAGCGGTGATTGTTATCATTGATGTCACAGAAAGCGTAAAAAGAGAACAGCTTCGCCGCGAGTTTACCTCCAACGTATCCCATGAGTTAAAGACACCGCTCACTTCTATTTCTGGTTTTGCAGAGATGCTGAAAGCAGGAGATATGCCGGGAGATATGGTGGTAGATTTCTCAAACTCTATCTATGAGGAAGCACAGCGATTGATTGCACTGGTAAGTGATATTATCAAAATCTCTGAATTGGACGAGGGGAAAATTCCTTACGAAAAAGAGAAAGTAGATCTGGTAGAACTTTCCCGAGAGGTGACAGAGCGCCTAAATTCGGTGGCAAAAAAACGGAACATCAACCTTCATGTTATTGGGGAACATGCCTATGTGATGGGAATTCGAAAAATCTTGGATGAGATTATCTATAATCTTTGCGACAATGCCATCAAATACAATAAAGAAAACGGCGCAGTAGATATTATCCTTAATACCACGGAGGATAAGGTGACACTGATGGTGCGAGACACAGGCATCGGTATTCCTCTGGCAGATCAGAGTCGTGTCTTCGAGCGATTTTATCGAGTGGATAAAAGCCATTCCAAGCTGGTGGGAGGCACAGGACTGGGTCTTGCCATCGTAAAACACGGAGCAGTCTTCCACGATGCCGTACTTTCTCTGGAAAGTGTGGAAGGAGAGGGAACAAAGGTAACCGTAGGATTCCAAAAATATTGCGAAGAATAAAAGAGAGAGAAAGAGTCATGTTTCAGTGGACTCTTTCTTTTTTTGTGCAAATTGCCGAAAGTGGAGAAAAAGAAAGAAAAACATTGAATAATGAAAAATGATGTGCTAGAATACACTTAATGAACGATAAGTAACCGACGAGGTGATGATGTGCACAAAAAACCAAGAACAGAAGAGGAGATTCAGCAGCGGAAAGAAGAAATCATGGAGCAGTGTTATGAATGCTATGCAGAACATGGTTTCAACGGCACTGGCATAAAGATGCTGGCAAAGTACTGTGGCTGTACTTCTGCGAATCTCTATGTCTATTTTGAGAATTTGGATGATCTCATCATCCAATCCACAGAGCATTGCATGAGCAAGGTGGAGAATGATTTTATGGCGAAAGCGCCTACTAACATACCGGAACTCTGGAAATTTATTGAAGAGATTCCCTATTGGACAGCTGAAGTCCATGGAAAGAAGTATCGACTGATGTATCAGATTTATACGCATCCGAAGTACCGAGAGTATGGACAGAAGTTCTTCGCCGGCGTAGACAAGCGCTATGCAGAATATGCGAAGTTGCTGGAAGGAAAACTTGGAATTCCGTATCAGAAGCTTACCGCTTTTATTTATATTTTAATTCGTGCCTGCGTGCACTATGCATTGTTTGAGGATGAAATTTATTTGAAAGCACAGCTTGATGTGTTAAAGGAGAGTTTGGAACTGTTCGTTATGAAATATGCCAAGATGGGACAGTAAGAATAGTAAGAGATAGATAATTAATAAAGGAAATAATCACAGGTTTGATATGGCCTTGACGTAAAAAAAATGCTGATTTTCTATAGGATAAGAGGGGGAGTATAACTTATTTATATAAAAAAGATGCAAGAAGGAAATGAGAAAACGCAAGGCCCATAGAGGGGAAAGAGTAAGTCGCTTTTTTGCACGGGGGTACAAAGAAGCGGCTTATTCTTTTTTTGCCGGGATTATATGAGAAAATATATACAAACAGACCATAGTAGTAACAGGAGGAAATAGATGGCTAAGGCGATTATGATACAGGGAACCATGTCAAATGTAGGAAAGAGTCTTTTAACAGCGGGATTGTGCCGCATTTTTAAGGAGGATGGTTACAAGGTAGCCCCTTTTAAATCACAGAATATGGCACTGAATTCATTTATCACGGAGGAAGGCTTGGAGATGGGAAGAGCGCAGGTGATGCAGGCGGAAGCGGCAGGCATCAAACCCTCCGTTTTAATGAACCCAGTGCTCTTAAAACCCACCAATGATAAGGAAAGTCAAGTCATTGTGAATGGAGAGGTACTGGGGAATATGTCTGCAAGCGCCTATTTCGAGTTTAAAAATACTTTGATTCCCAAGGTGATGGAGGCATATCATAAGCTGGACGCAGAGTACGACATCATTGTGATTGAGGGCGCAGGAAGTCCTGCGGAGATCAATCTTACTACCAAGGACGACTTTGTAAATTCAGGTATGGCAAAACTGGCGGATGCTGCGGTACTGTTGGTGGGGGATATTGACCGAGGCGGCGTCTTTGCACAGCTCATTGGAACGGTGAATCTTTTGGAGGAAGAGGATAGAGAACGGGTGAAGGGATTGATCATCAATAAATTCCGAGGGGATCGTTCTATTTTGGAGCCAGGAATCCAGATGATTGAGGAACGAGCCCATGTGCCGGTGGTTGGCGTGACTCCATATATTCATGTGGAGGTGGACGATGAGGACAGCTTAAGCAGCCGTCTGGAAAACAAAAAGAATATCGGACTGATTGATATTGCGGTGATTCGTGTGCCAAGAATTTCGAATTTTACAGACTTTAATCCTTTTGAGATGGTGGATGGCGTATCCCTTCGCTATGTAAAAACAGCGGCAGAGATTGGATGTCCGGATATGATCATTTTGCCGGGGACAAAAAATACTATGGAAGATCTGCTCTGGATGCGTCAAAATGGGCTGGAGGCTTCTATTTTAGAATTGGCGGGAAGTGGCACTCCTATTTTTGGTATCTGCGGTGGGTACCAAATGCTTGGAAAAACCTTAAAGGATCCGGAACATGTGGAAGCCGGCGGTGAGATCCGAGGCATGGGATTGCTGCCAATTCATACTACCTTTACCGGACAAAAGACAAGAACTAGGGTAAATGGAACATTTGCACCGATGGAAGGTATTTTTGCTGGATTATCTCAAGTGGAGATCGAGGGGTACGAGATTCATATGGGTGTGACAGAGAGGGAAGAGGGCGCAAATAGCCTTACCTATCTGGAAACTACGGATACCATAGATGGGGCATGGAAGGGACAGATTTTTGGATCCTATGTGCACGGCATTTTTGACAAGGAACAGGTGGTAAAGGAGATTGTGATGGCCCTTGGTAAAAAGAAGGGAATCGATATGTCCGCTGTTTCCGCCTTTGATATTGTGGCTTTTAAGGAGACACAGTACGATATTTTGGCAGCAGAGATGCGCAAAAACTTGGATATGAAAAAAATATATGAGATTCTAGGGATAGAATAAGGGAAGAGGGCATAACTGGTTGTTGTGCCCTCAAAAAAATGCTATGATACACGAAAGAGGGAAAAACTAGGAAACGATGAGGAAACAAAAATTGGAATTTCAGAGAATCATAGAAGAACATGGGAAGCGGTATCCGAAAATGCAGCCCATTGATTTTGGTAAACTTGCCTATCAGAGTGAGTTCGGTCCGAGACATTTGGGACTTTCTTATGAAAAAGCAAAGGAGTGGATGAACCGGGAATGGCAGGATAGCCAGTTGACGAGACAGGAATGTCTGACGGAAGAGATAGGAAATGGATATGTCCGGCTTCATTTTTGGAGAGGGGCGAAGAATTACGAAAAAGAGCTAATTACACGACTTTTTGTATTGACTGCTAAGGCATCGGCAGGAAGTATGGAAGGTCTTTTGCAGCGACTGGATCAAATAGGACAGACGGTGGAGGAGACGAAAGACTGGCTGGATGCCTATCGAGATGAGGGATGTCCTGTGGTATCCCACAGTGATTGCTACCGCGAAACTTACGCACCACACTATCGCTTGATTCACAAAAAATATGCAGATTGGCTGCCGCTTCTTCGAAGAACAGCAGAACTTTTGCAGAAAAAAGGGCGGGTGCTGCTTTCTTTGGACGGTTGCTGCGGCAGCGGAAAGACCACCTGTGCGGATATGATGAAGGAAGTATTTGGTGGAACAGTTCTCCGAATGGATGACTATTATCTTCCTATTAACAAGCGCGTGGAAAATTGGAGAGAGATTCCAACGGCCAACATGGACTTGAACAGATTTCGACAGGAGGTGTTAGAGCCTCTTAACCGAGGAGAACCGGTGCGGTATCGCCCTTATCACTGCCACAGTGGAAGCTATGGGGAGGAAACTCTCTTGGTGCCACAGGCTCTTGTCATTGTGGAAGGCAGTTATTCCCAGCATCCGGAGTTGCATTCCTACTATGATGAAACGATTTTTTTGACCTGTTCGGAGGAACTGCAAAGAAGACGCTTGATGAAGCGAGAGGGAGACTATTTTTCTATGTTTGAACAGTGCTGGATTCCCTTGGAGCGAAAATATCACGAAAAATATCAGGTGCGGGAGAAGGCAGATTTGATTTTTGAGAGCCGGGAATAAGGGGAATCTGTTTTTGAAACGCCTAGAATAAAAAAGAAGGGAAAGGCGTCTGTCATCTGACAAAAGGAATAGGCAGTACACTGGTGAAAAAATAACATAGTATAAAATATAAGAAAAAGAAAGTGCCAAATATGTTTCAAAATATATCAGTAAAAGAGGCCCTTCGCATGTCCATGGACAAGAAAGCGCTGCTGCTTGACCTTCGGTCTGAGGAGGAATTTCGCAGGGGACATTTGCCTACTGCAGTCCACTGCCAGGAGGAAAATCTGAGAGAACTGTTTGAACGGGAATCGGATTTAGCCAAAATCTTATATTGCAGCTATGGAAATTATAGCTTAAAAATGGCAGTGGAATTGTCCGAGGAAGGATACGAGGTGTATTCAATCGTGGGCGGGTATCATGCCTATGAGGGCTATGTGGAGACCACCAAGGGAAGGCTTTGGACCATGGAGTGGAAAACCACCGGAGCAGGAGAAAAATCAGTTGACAGTATCTAGTGGGAAAAGTAGAATAAAGAATGCAAAATATGAAAAAGACAGTTTAGCCTTCCTAATTTATTCCCAAGGCTGAACTGTTATCAACAAAAGGATAATGGTGAATTTGTGAGTAGAATGGAATTGATCGCCCCTTGCCATTTTGGTCTGGAGGCAGTTTTAAAAAGAGAAATATTTGATATTGGATATGATATAACAAAAGTAGAAGATGGACGCATCACCTTTGAGGGGGATGAGGAAGCCATCGCAAGAGCCAACATTTTTCTGCGGACAACAGAGCGTGTGCTTTTGAAAGTGGGAGAATTTAAGGCGGTTACATTCGAGGAATTATTCGAAAAAACAAAAGAGATTCCATGGGAACAGTGGATTCCTGAGGACGGAAAATTCTGGGTAACAAAGGCTTCTTCTGTAAAGAGTAAACTTTTTAGCCCTTCTGATATTCAGTCCATTATGAAGAAAGCAATCGTAGAGCGTTTGAAAGTAAAATATAGAAGAAACTGGTTTGAGGAGGATGGAAGCTCCTATCCGATTCGTGTCTTTTTGCACAAAGACATTGTGACCATTGGCATTGATACCACAGGAAGTTCTCTTCATAAGAGAGGATATCGTCTGGCACAGAGCCGTGCACCAATCTCAGAAACTCTGGCAGCAGCTTTGATTCAGCTTACTCCATGGAAAAAGGACCGAATTTTGGTGGATCCATTCTGTGGAAGTGGTACCATTCCGATTGAAGCGGCCATGATGGGTGCCAACATTGCCCCTGGTATGAATCGACATTTCCTTGCAGAGGAGTGGAACAATATTATTGACGCAAGCTACTGGGAGGATGCATTCCTGGAGGCAAAAGATTTGGTGGACACCTCTGTAAAGATGGATATTCAGGGCTACGATATTGACGGAAAAGTGTTAAAGGCGGCGAGAGAGAATGCAAAACGCGCAGGAGTGGATCACCTCATTCATTTCCAGGAGAGAGCGGTAAAAGATCTCCGCCATCCAAAGAAATATGGATTTGTCATTACGAACCCTCCATACGGAGAGCGAATCGAGGAGAAGGAAGCGTTGCCGGGACTGTACCGTGAAATAGGGGAGGCATTTTCCAAACTGGATTGCTGGTCTGAATATTTGATTACTTCCTACGAGGATGCAGAAAAATATATCGGCAAAAAAGCGGATAAGAATCGCAAGATTTACAATGGTATGATGAAAACATATTATTATCAGTATATCGGTCCTAGACCACCAAAGAGAGCGCCACAGGGAGAGTAGAACATGAAAAGGAAAGTGATTTTCGCAACCAAAAATAAAAATAAAATGAAAGAGATTCGAGAAATCCTCGCAGGCAAGGATTATGAGATTTTGTCTATGGAGGAAGCAGGGATTGACATCGATGTGGTGGAAGACGGCACAACTTTCGAGGAAAACGCCCTGATCAAATCCAGAACCATCCGGGATTTTGCCAAGGATGCCATTGTGTTATCCGATGATTCTGGCTTGGAGATTGACTATTTAAATGGGGCGCCGGGCATTTATTCTGCCCGCTTTGAGGGAGAGGATACCCCTTATTCTATCAAAAATCAGATTATTTTAAATAAATTGGAGGGAGTTCCGGACGAGGACCGCACTGCGAGATTCGTCTGTGCAGTGGCAGCAGCTTTTCCAGATGGAACAGAACAGGTTGTGAGAGGCACCATTGAAGGGATGATCGGCTATGAGTCTGCCGGAGCCAATGGCTTTGGTTATGATCCTATCTTTTTCGTGCCGGAGTATCGCTGTACAACGGCGGAGATGTCCCCAGAACAAAAAAATGAGATCAGCCACAGAGGCAAAGCTCTGCGCATGATTGCAGAATATTTGTAAGGAGGCGCGCAAGACATGATAAGAGTTCTTGTAGTAAGCGATACTCATGGATTAGGGGAAGCAGTGGAAGGTGTTTTAAAGCAGGTGGGCAAGATTGATATGCTGGTGCACTGCGGAGATGTGGAACACGACGAAGACTATATTCGGGCATTGGTGGATTGTCCAGTGCATATGGTGGCGGGAAATTGTGACTATAACACAGATCTTCCTTACCATGACATTTTTAATATTGGAGATTATACGGTGATGGCAGTGCATGGACATACCTTCTATGTGCATGGAAGTACCATGTATTTAAGAGAGTTTGCTCAGGAACACGGCATTGACATTGTGATGTATGGACATACCCACAGACCTTATATCGAAATCAATGAGGATGTAACAATCTTAAATCCTGGCAGTTTGGCATTTCCAAGACAGGAAGATCGAAGACCGACCTTTTTGCTGATGGAGGTGGACGACCTGGGAGAAGCCCACTATGCCCACGGATATTACAATAGAGAAGTTTAAAGGAGAATATCAGAGAATGAAAAAAGGTGATATTGTAACGGGAATCGTGGAGAGATGCGATTTTCCAAACAAGGGTATTCTTACGGTAGAAGACCAGAAAATTCAGGTAAAAAATATAATTGAAGGTCAGAAAGTAGAAGTACGGCTGACGAAAAAAAGAAAAGGAAAAATGCAGGGCATGCTCCTAAATACACTGGAGAAATCTCCACTGGAGACAGAGACAGATCTGTGCCCTCATTTTGGACAGTGCGGTGGCTGTACTTATCAGTCCATGGGATACGATCATCAGCTTGCCATGAAGGAAAAACAGATTCAGCGCCTCTTGGAAGAAACAGGACAGGATTTTATCTGGGATGGAATTCATGGAAGTCCGATCACCAAAGGATACCGCAACAAGATGGAGTTTTCCTTCGGCGATGAGTACAAAGATGGTCCACTGGCTCTGGGACTGCACAAAAGAAACAGCACATACGATATTGTGGATATGGAACAGTGCAATATTGTGGACAGTGATGTCAACAAAATCCTGCACTGTGTGAGAGACTATGCAAAGAGAAATCAGCTCACATTCCACCACAAGATCAGACACGAAGGCTACCTTCGCCATTTGGTAATTCGCCGTGCCATCAAAACCGGTGACCTTATGGTGAATCTGGTAACAACAACCCAGGATAACCATGACTTTATGCCATTGGTGGAAGAATTACTTCAGCTGCCGATAGATGGAAAAATCACAGGAATCCTCCACACATTAAACGACAGTCTCTCTGACGTGGTGCAGAGTGATTCCATGGAGATTCTCTACGGAGAACCATATCTCTACGAATACTTATTTGATATGAAATTCAAGATTTCTCCATTTTCTTTCTTCCAGACCAACACATTGGGAGCGGAAGTGCTCTACGAGCAGGCAAGAAAATACGTGGGAGAGACAAAGGATAAGGTAATCTTTGACCTTTACAGTGGAACAGGAACCATTGCACAGATTTTGGCACCGGTAGCCAGCAAAGTGGTAGGGGTAGAGATTGTAGAGGAAGCAGTGGAGGCAGCAAAGGAAAATGCCGCCCTGAACAACTTAAACAACTGCGAATTTATTGCAGGAGATGTGCTGAAGGTAATCGACAGTCTCACAGAAAAGCCGGACATCATCGTAGTGGACCCACCGAGAGAGGGAATCCATCCAAAGGCACTTCCAAAGATTGCAGCCTTTGGCGTAAAAGAAATTGTCTATATCAGCTGCAAGCCAACTAGCTTAGTAAGAGACATTCAGATGTTTGAAGAATACGGCTACGAGATGGTAAGAGCCTGCGCTGTGGACCAGTTCCCGGGAACTTATCATACAGAAAGTTTGTGCATTTTAAGACGCAAGGAAAAATAGATAGCGAAAAAGAAAAAATGATATGCCCACACTGTGGTAAGTGGGCATATCAATTTTTTTATAATTCACCAATATGTTTTAAGTAACGTCTCTCTGCGTATAAAATATCGCGGATAAAATCGTCGATGGTTTCGTAACTGTATCGATGGAACATAATCTGCCAGTCAATCATCAAGGACATGGTAACTGCATGGCGTCGTTTTGTGACATCGGTGAGAAGGTCGTAATCTGGATAATCGATGGCATCGCTGGCGCGGGACCAGTTGGCAACGGCGGTATATCCTGGATAATCCAGAAGGATTTTCTTTTTGAAGTCATCTTGAAGTCCTACAATGCCTTTAAAATAGGCTTTGCCATGTTCATCACAGTGTTTACAAAATTCATTGACATAGGTTGTGTAGAGGGCGCGGATGCAGTGTAAAATATATTTTTTAAATTCGGCACGTTCTTTCTCAGATGGGAAATCGCGGAAGGTAGCGGAGGCATACTGGGCAATAAAATTGCCTGCCAGATAGCCCATATCGTAGGCGAAAGGTCCCATGTAAGTAAATTCCATGTCGATGACTTTCAAAGCGTCATTTCCAACAAACATGTTTGATGTGTGTAGATCTCCGTGAATGAGGCATTCGCCGCTGGTGATGTAGGAATGACGAAGTTTGTAGCGTTCTGTCTCAAATTCTGGGGAATAGGAAAGGTCTTTGGCGAAGGTCACGAATTCTTCTCCCAAAGAATCATCAAATCGATGGAATCCAAAGAGATCTACAAATACGGCATCTTCCATAAGCTGGCGAAGTTCCGGACTCATAAAATGGCTTGTCAGTTGACGGAAAACATCCGTTTCCAAGTAGTATTCGGATGTATAAAAATGAGAAGCTGCAAGATATTTTCCGCAGTTTTCTGCAAAATTGTCGTACATCATATTTTTGCACAGTTCAAAACGAGCAATGTGCAGATGAGAGCAATCTTCCATGGCATAGATATGGTTCGCTTCATCAAAAAAATATGGTTCTGGCACATATTCCGAACAAATCTTATGGCGAATTGCCACAATGTCATATTCTAATTTATTGCGATCCTCTGGAAGGGTGAAATCTTCACCAAGACGAGGATCCGGTCTTGCCTGTTTTACAATGCAAGAAAAATCTCCACAGGAGACTTTAAAAAGAAAGTTTACATGTCCGTCTTCTTCTTCGTTGCCGTTCGCGCCAATCTCATAGACTGTGGTGGTGGAGTCAAATGTAATTTCAGGAAGTCGTGAGCGGAGATATGCAACAATATTTTCTTTATCTAAAATAATCAAAATCGGTTCCTCCTATCGCAAAAAACATAGTATCCTATCTATTTACTATATAGTATAATAG
>CAYLUV010000039.1:13261-14899 GCA_964386955.1 uncultured Lachnospiraceae bacterium | reverse complement strand
GCATGGTACCACTGGCAACAGAGATCGTAACATCCGAACTTACTGGAAACCCATCTCCTGTTCCAGCATTAAAAGAACAGGTTATTCCAAACTATGGTGTAAAAGAAGCGGTATTCCCATTCAACATGTTCCAGGAAGTAGACCCTATCCTCGGACCAGAAATGAGATCCACCGGTGAAGTATTAGGACTTTCCTCTTCCTATGGCGAAGCATTCTTCAAAGCACAGGAAGCTACACAGTCCAAACTTCCACTTTCTGGTACTGTTCTGATCTCCGTAAACCGCAAAGACAGAGCAGAAGTTGTTGAAGTTGCCAAAGACTTCCACGAAGCTGGATTTAAGATTGTTGCAACCGGAAATACTTGTGAACTTATCAATGCGGCAGGCATTCCTGCTGAGAAAGTACACAAACTTTCCGAACAGCACCGTCCAAACATCCTCGATATGATCACCAACAACCAGATTGACTTAATTGTCAACTCTCCAGTTGGAAAAGACAGCGTTAACGATGACAGTTATTTAAGAAAAGCTGCAATCAAAGCAAAAGTTCCTTATATTACTACTATCGCCGCTGCCACTGCTACTGCAAAGGGTATCATCGATGTGAAGAAGAACGGAAACAGCCCAGTAAAATCCCTACAGGAATTACACGCTGAAATTCATGACAAATAAAAAAGATAACAAAAAGAACACGACCAACCGATTGGCTGGTCGTGTTCTTTTGTTATAACAACGATTATTCTTTTCTATATTTAATTGATTCAGAAAACTTATCTCTATTATACCAACTCGTCAAGAGAACAGATTTCAATTCCCTCTGCCTGCATTGCTTCACGAATTCGTTCCACAAATGCCAGTGCCTTGGCTCCATCTCCATGGACACAGATGGAATCTGCCTTAATATCGATGTCTTTTCCAGTGATGGCAGTTACTTTCTGCTCTTTTACCATGCGAATGACACGACGGATTGCTTCCTCCTCGTCCGTAATCATGGCTCCTTCTTTTGTTCTTGCCACAAGACTTCCATCTTCCTCATAGGCTCTGTCCGCAAATACTTCCAGTGCCACGCGAAGGCCCATATCCTTCGCTGCGCGCACCAATTCTCCGCCGGAAAGTGCCATCACAATCAAGCTATCGTCAAATTCTTTGATAGCTTCACAGATTGCCACAGAAAGTTCATAATCCTTTGCTGCCATGTTGTACATAGCACCATGTGGTTTCACATGCTGCATTTTTACTCCATGAGCACGGCAAAATGCATCCAATGCACCGAGCTGATACATCGTATATGCCTTTGCCTCTTCCTTGCTGACATTCATATTTCTTCTGCCAAATCCCATCAAATCTGGAAAACCTGGATGTGCTCCCACACGAATTCCGGCTTCTTTCGCCAGGGCGATGGTTTTATTCATCACTACAGGATCCGCTGCATGGTAGCCACAGGCAACATTTGCAGATGTAATCAGTGGAATGATCTTGTCATCATTTCCTATAGTATAGCGACCAAAACTTTCGCCTAAATCGCTGTTTAAATCTACACGAAACATATCATTTCCTCCTTTAAAATTATTGCCGTTTTTATAGACTCATCATTTTTTCAATAAATCCGGTATCTGCTTCTCCCTTAACAAAGGTTGGA
>CAYLUV010000039.1:0-13161 GCA_964386955.1 uncultured Lachnospiraceae bacterium | reverse complement strand
ACTCATCATTTTTTCAATAAATCCGGTATCTGCTTCTCCCTTAACAAAGGTTGGATGGTTCATAATCTGGTACTGGAAATCTAAGTTGGTTTCTATTCCAAGGATTACCATCTCATTTAATGCGGAGCGCATCTTTTGAAGTGCCGCAGCGCGGTCCGGAGCGTGTACGATAACCTTAGCAATCATGGAATCGTACTCGATTGGGATGTTGTAACCAGAGTAAAGAGCTGTATCAACACGAACTCCGTTGCCCGCTGGAAGATGCATATGTTCCACCACACCAGGACTTGGCATAAAGTTCTTTGCTGGAATTTCTGCGTTGATTCGGCATTCAATGGCATGTCCCTTGATGGTGATATCTTCCTGCGTGAAACTCAGTGGTTCTCCCATGGCTACACGAATCTGTTCTATAATGAGATCTGTGCCAGTTACCATCTCCGTTACACCATGTTCCACCTGGATTCTGGTATTCATCTCCATAAAGTAGAAGTTGCCATGACGATCCATAATATATTCGATGGTTCCCGCATTAGTATATCCCACTGTTTTTGCTGCAAGAACCGCATACTGGTTCATCTTGGTACGGATTTCTTCGTTGATGGCTGGAGATGGAGATTCTTCGATCAGTTTCTGATGATTTCTCTGTACGGAACAGTCTCTCTCTCCCAGTGCCACTACGTTTCCGTGTTCATCTGCCATAATCTGAATCTCCACATGACGTGGATTTTCGATAAATTTCTCAATGTACATGGTGTCGTCACCGAAGGCATTGGCGGATTCTCTCTGTGCCATGTTAAACTGGAATTCAAATTCATCCCCGTCTTTTGCCACACGCATTCCCTTGCCGCCACCGCCGGAGGAGGCTTTGATCATAACCGGATAACCGATAGCATCTGCCAATTCTTTTCCCACCACTGCATCGTAGACTGGTTCTTTCGTTCCCGGAACAACAGGAACTCCCGCTTCCATCATGGTAGATCTTGCCTGGGATTTATTTCCCATCTTATCGATTACGTCCGCTTCCGGCCCGATAAAGGTAATGCCGTTTTCTTCACATTTTCTTACAAATTCACTATTTTCTGAAAGGAAACCAAACCCCGGATGGATGGCATCTGCCCCCATATTTCTGGCTGCTGTAATAATCTGATCCATGTTCAGATAATTGTTTCTGGCAGGTCCCTCTCCAATACAGATTCGCTGGTCTGCCAGCTGCACATGAAGACTTTTGGCGTCCTCTTTGGAATAGACAGCTACGCTTCGAATCCCCATATTTCTGCAGGCACGAATGATACGAACAGCAATTTCTCCACGGTTGGCAATTAAAATCTTATTAAACAAAGTTCCAACCTCCTTCTTTTCCTATCGTTTTCTTACTCGGAACAATGGCTGTCCATATTCCACTTTCTGCTCATTGCTTACGAGAACTGCTTCGATTTCACAGTCAAATTCACTCTGAATCTCGTTCATCAGTTTCATAGCTTCCAGAATACATACTGTCTGACCATTTTTCACAGTGTCTCCCACCTTAACAAAAGCTGGTGCATCTGGTGCTGGTGCAGAATAGAATGTTCCTACAATTGGAGATACGATGAAGAGTACGTCTTCCTCTGCCGTCTCTTCCACGTTTACTGCAGTTTCTTCCTGTACTGGCGCTGCCGCTGGTGTCACTGCTGCTGTGGCTGCAACCACTGGTGGATGCTCTAATTTGCTCATGGAAATCTTTAAATCTCCTTCTTTGATGGTAAACTGTGTCAAAGAAGATTCCTCAATAATCTTAACTAATCCTGCAATTTTATCTAAATCCATATACTAACTCCTTTTCTATTATTCAAACAACTTGGAAATTCTTTTTGCCACAAGGCGACAATCCAACACCTCTTTACAAGGCTTGTGAATGATTTTTCTCATTTTATCCAGTTCTTTTAACTCTTTCAAGTAGAGAGACTGGGCTTCCTGTACGGTGATTGGCTGGAAGCGAATCTTGTGATCGGTCTTTCGCTGCACCAATTTTGGAATATCCACAGATGCCACTGTTGCAATCTTTGCATATCCACCGGTGGTCTGACGATCTGCCAGCAAAATAATCGGTTTTCCATGGGATGGAACCTGAATGGAACCAAAGGCGATACCGTCAGAAATAATATCGGATGTCTTCTTTGGTGCGATAAATGGTCCCTCCAGACGACAGCCCATGCGGTCAAAGTCACTGGTTACGGTATATTCACTGTTTAAAAATGTCTCAATTCCCTGTTTGGAGAAAAGGTCATCCTGTGGTCCCATCACCACCCGAAGCACTGTCTCATCCTTCTGGAATTCGTTGACATCTGGAAGCTCCAATTTGCGAGAAAGGAAAAATGGAAGATAACGACGCTTAATACGGAATCCGATATAATCTCCCTCCTGCAGTTTTCTTCCCTTAAAACCGCCAAGCTGACTCTTTAAGTTGGTACAATGGCTTCCCATCACAATCGGCACATCCAGATAACTGGAAAATGCGATATAGCCGCGACTTCCGTATCTGGCGCTGCTGAATTTTAAGATGTCACCCTTGTTCATATAAAGTGCAGTATACATCGGCACTGGTTCTCCGTTGACGGTAGGAGAAAAATCTCCTCCTGTAATGGAAATGATTGTAGCAGATGTAAATTCAAGCACTGGTCCAATCAATGTAAACTCAAGCACTGGTTCATTTTCCGGATTGTCCAACAAAAGATTGGCAATCTTGAAGGAACGAACGTCCATAACCCCTGCCACAGAAAATCCCTGGCTCTGGTATCCGGTTCGTCCTAAATCCTGTACAGTGGTAAGCATACCACCCTTTAAAATTCGAATTCCCATCTTACACCTCTCCTTCGTGAACGGTGCACTGGTACTCACCACGTTCTACTAATTCTTTGATTCTCAAATATTCTTCTTCCTCCACCGGAATAAAGCGGATATAATCTCCTGCACTGAGAAGGATTGGAACCTCTCGTTCCGGATCATAGGTCTTTACTGGAGTCATACCCATAAGCTGCCATCCTCCCGGAGAATCCAGCGGATAGATTCCAGTCTGGGAACCACCGATTCCCACACTTCCCGCGTTAATCTTAATTCTAGGGTTCGCCAGACGAGGGGTATGGATTCTCTCATCCAGTCCGCCCAGATAACAAAAGCCCGGAAGGAATCCAAGCATGTAGATCAGATAGTCTCTGGAAGAATGAATTTCAATGACTTCCTCTGGGGTAAGTCCCGCATGTTCTGCAATATTTTCCAGGTCAGGGCCATATTTACCGCCGTAGCAAACCGGAATCTCAAACACACGTTTTTTCGTCTCTCCCGCCTTTACTTCCACCTTTAAAAGACGTTTCATTCTCTTTGTAATCTCATCATAGGAGATTACACGCGGATCATAGTTGATCAGCAGGGAACAAAAAGCAGGAATAATATCAACAACACCTTCAATATGCTGCTCTTTCATTAACTGCACCGTTGCGGTGATCTTACTGTTAATTTCGGGGCTGATTTCATTTCCAAACTCAATGAGAATGGAGGCATCCCCCGCGGTCGAAATTTTAATTTTATGCATTGTTTGCCTCCTAATCAAAATGCCGGAATCCCCTATGGAATCCCGGCACACATTTTGCAATTAAAGCAGGGAGCTCATATTGGACATAAAAGTAGTAATTCCAAGATAAGCAGAAATGATAACTACGATGATACCAAGAATCAGAAGCACGGTAGGGTGTTTGTAATTTTCACCCATAATTTTTTTGTTCTTGGCTGCGATCAGACAGATTCCCAATGTAATAGGGAGAATCAGACCGTTTACTGCACCTGCCAATACAAGCAGAGTAGCTGGCTGTCCGATAGCAATCATAATTAAAGTAGAAACAGCGATAAAGCCAATGATTACTTTATTTTCATGTTTTTCGATTGCCGGATGGAATGTCTTTAAGAAAGACACGGATGTGTAAGCCGCACCAATGATAGATGTGATGGCTGCACACAGTAATACAAGTCCTGCAAAACGGTATCCGATTTCACCAGCACCCTGACGGAATGCGTCTGCTGCTGGGTTGGAAGCATCCAGTGTAACACCTTTTACCACTACGCCTAATACAGCAAGATAAAGGAACACACGAACGATCGCTGCAATACCGATACCCATAACGGAACTTTTGTTGATTTCTTTTAAGTTCTCTTCGCCTGTTACACCTGCGTCAATCAGACGATGTGCACCTGCGAAGGTGATGTATCCGCCTACAGTACCGCCAAGTAATGTAATAATAGCTGGTACTAAAGCGTTATAGCCAGTGGATGGTACAAATGTATTCTTGATAGCATCTCCCACTGGAGGTTTTACGATAAGGATAATCGCAAAAATAACCACGATCATAATGCCGCCCAGAACCTTCGTCAGGTTATCCATCATAGCTTTGGCATCTTTTAATACGAATACTAAAATAGCAACACCGCCTGCTAAAATATAACCTACTGTAGTTGGAATGCCAAGGAGTGTATTAAATCCAAGTGCTCCTCCACCAACGTTACCAATGTTAAATACAAGTCCTCCAAGAGCAACCATGAATGCTACCACATATCCCAGTCCTGGAAGAAGCTTATTCGCAACATCCTGTCCACGAAGTCCTGTTACACAAAGGACTCTCCAAATATTAAGCTGTGCAATGGCCGCCAACACAATGGATGCCAGAATAACAAAGCCGAAGCTTGCTCCCTGCTGTCCTGTAAAATTCGATGTCTGAGTTAAAAACCCTGGTCCAATGGCAGATGTCGCCATCAGGAATGCTGCGCCAAGTAATGCACCGCCGCTTTTCTTCTTTTCGCTCATAAACTTCACTCACTTTCTTTTTATTTTTTCGTTCTTCGATTATGCAGGAAATGTCGGAAAAATCTCCTTTTTTCCCTGTCATAATACCAAAATATGCAGGATTTCATCTCCGCATATTCAAAAACACTTCTCTATTATAGCAAATAAAAAGAGTTCTGTCACCTTAAATTAAGAATTTTATAAGAAATGTTAAGAGAAATCCTACAAATCTTTTTTGCAAGATGGGATATACTAATAATCGTAACAAAGCTATTCATATATTTGAATCCTCTCCCCTCAAATGAATAAAATAGTGAAATAAAAGAAAGTCGATGGTTTCGCCACCGACTTTCTTTTTGTATGTCTCTTTTCTTAACAAAAGGCTTCCTTTATACTATCATAGTGAAGGAAGATTCCCTGACAGGCAAATTCTCGAATCTCTTCCAGGGTGGCAAACATGTAATCTGCTGCCTCCTCCTCTTGTATCTTCACATCTGCATCTGTGATATCCACCTCAAAGCGATACACATCCACAAAGTAGTTGTCTCCCTTTCCAGGATTTTCTCTGTGATAGGTAAAGAGATAGCCTCCCTCGGCACCGGTCACATCCACCCCAGTTTCTTCTCGCACTTCTCTGCAGACTGCATCTTTGGAGTCCTCTCCAGCTAAAACTGCGCCACCGGACACTTCCCACCAGCCAGGAGCCCACTGTTTTGTCTCCACTCGCTTTGTGATCAAAAATTTGCCATCCGGTCTATGTAAAATTCCAAGAACCGTCAAATGATATTCTCCATCCTCCAGGCACCAATCATTTCTCTTCATGGTACGTCCTGTTCTCACCTTGTTCCTGTCATAAATATCCCACAATTCCATGCTGTATCCTCCTTTTTGGTGTCAAGGGAAACGTACGCTTTCACCTCTTTCATTAAGCAAATTTTGGCATAATATATGGAATATTCGCCTTTCCGCTTTCTAAGAAATCAAAGCCAAGCTCATATACTTCTGAGAGATTCTTTTCTGTCAGAACTTCCTCTTTTGTTCCTTCTTTGTAAATTTTTCCTTTTTTCATCAAAATGACGCGGGTACAGAAGGTAGCCGCCAGATTCAGATCGTGCAGGATTGCAATCACTGTCTTTCCCTTTTCTTTTCTCAGTCGTTCTAATACTACCATAAGATCCGCCTGATGTCTAACATCAAGATTAGATACCGGTTCATCTAGAATAATCCAAGGAGTATCCTGGGCAATGGTTCTGGCAATCATCACGCGCTGTCGTTCTCCACCGCTCATAAAGGCAATACTCTTATCCTTCAGATGAAGGCAGTTGGTAAATTCCATGGCCTCCTCGATAATTCGCTTATCCTCCGCAGTCAAAGAAGAAAATGGCTTGCGGTGTGGTTCCCTTCCCATGGCAACCACATCATAGGCAGTAAAATCTACGTCCTTCTGGATATCCTGTGGTAGGAAAGAAAGATTCAGCGCAATCTCTTTCCGGCTGATATTTTTGATGTTTTTCTCGTCCATCAGCACACTTCCCTCACTGGATGCCTGCAATCGCAAAATCTGTCTCACAATAGAAGTTTTTCCCGCACCGTTTGGACCAAGGATTCCATAAAACTCTCCTGCTTTCAGATTCACATCGATATCTTGCAATACCGGATTTTGTTTCTTATCCGGTTTCCAGATCAAATGATTTACTTTTATCTGTTTTAAACTCATGTTGTTGTCATCCTTTCTTCCAACCTTTGCTACAAGTTCTTCTTTCTGGTCACCACAAGGAAAATAAAATATGGTGCGCCAAAGATGGAGGTGATGACACCCACCGGAATCTCTGTAGGAGCTGCAATGGTTCTTGCCACTGTATCGCAGATTACTAGGAAAATAGCACCAATCAGCATCACATATGGCATCAATTTGCGGTTGTCTGAGCCGCCAATCATACGAACACAGTGTGGAATGATAAGTCCCACAAAACCAATGATACCACTGACAGAAACGGATGCAGCCACCAAAAGAGAGGCTACAATGATCAAGATGGTTCTGGTGCGCCCCGTATCCACGCCGAGACAGCTTGCGTCCTCCTCGCCCATCATTAAAATGTTCAGCTTTCCACTGTACATAATCAAAATAAGGGAACCAATCACCACAAAGAGAGCCAGAAAACCGGTCTTATCCCAGGTAGAGGAAGAAAAACTTCCCATGGTCCACATATATACTTTGGAAATCTGATCATTGTTAAAGGTCATCATCAAAGAAATCAACGAACTCAATAAGGTGCTGATGGCAGTTCCCGCCAAAAGCATATTGGTGGTGGAAATGCCGCCGCCCACACCGGCTACCCGGTATACGATAAACACGGTAAGCATAGCCCCCGCAAAGGCAAATACACCGATGGTACCAAGCCCAAAAAAGCTAACGGAAGTGCCCGTCAGCATAGCGATGGTTGCTCCCAATGCCGCACCGGAAGATACCCCAAGGATGTGAGGATCGGCCAATGAGTTTTGAAAAACTCCCTGAAAGGTTGCTCCAACCAATGCCAACGCACCACCTACCAAAGCGGAGGTAAGAATACGTGGCAGACGCACCTTCCATATAATTGTCTCATATGCCCCTGCTAAATCGGATACTCCTATCTTGTCACCAATCAATGGGATTTTACATAGAAGTATCTGCAGACTGTCCTTAACGGACAAATCTGCAGATCCCATTGTAATTGCAATTACGCTAACCACCAATAGCAGGAACACTAATTCAAAGAATCGAATCCAGCTAAATTTTTTCTTCATGTCTATTTAAATGCCTCCGGATGGAAGATTTCTGCCAGTGTTTTCACTGCTTCTGCTGTTCTGGCACCCTGTCTGTCGATCATATTTGTGTCAATCACGTAAACTCTGCCTTCCTTTACTGCTGTGAGATCTTTATAATGATCTGCCTCCTGGAATGCACCATCATAATAGGAAGGAATGATAATGATGTCTGGGTCTTTCTCGATGATTTCTTCTAAGTTGATAGACCAGCCTGTGATATCTTTTCCAATGTTATCGCCGCCTGCTGCTGTGATAATGCCATGGATAAATGTATCACCACCAGGAATGGAATCACCGTATTCTCCGTAGGATACTACATAGTATACGGAAGGAGCTTCTAAATCTTTTACCTTTCCTTCTACATCTGTGATAGTTTCTTTCCCCTCTTCTACTAAAGCTGCTGCTTCTGCATTCTTGTTAAGAGCAGCACCTACCATGGATACCATATCATAAATCTGAGAAAGATCCTGTACATCAGCTACGGTAAGAACAGAAATGTCAACATCTGTCAGTTTAGAAACAACCTGTTCGTCCACCATATTGGTCACAATAACAAGGTCTGGTTCCAAAGAAATAATCTTCTCTACGTCAGGTGTCTGCATAGAACCAACAGATTCTACAGAGACTGCTTCCTCTGGATAATCGCAGTAATCACTTCTTCCTACCAGCTTGTCCTGTGCGCCAATGGCGTAGATCAGTTCTGTCATACTAGGAGAAACAGACACAACTTTCTGTGGTTCCTTCTCAATGATGTATGTTGTTCCGAGATAATCTACCGCATCGTAAGGATATACGGTCTGTCCATCCTGCTGTGCTACCTCCGCTGTGGTTCCTTCTTCTTTCGCAGAATCGCTACTTCCGCAGGCTGCCAGAGAAAATACCATCATCATAGCTAATAATAATGCGCTTACTTTCTTTAAATACTTCATTGATTTCTTCCTTTCTTATGTATTCCTTATAACGGCTGCGGCGTCCTAAAAAACGCACTTTTCGCAGTCATATCTTTGTTCATCTGTGATTGTAGCACATCCTTTTTTGTAATTCCAACAAAACCCTTTTTTTCACCCAAACACCGTCAGTTTGTATAACAAAATGGGCAGTTTGTATCATTTTTAAAATGGGCAGTTTGTATCATTTTTATAGAAAGCTCCAAAATCGGTGGTTGACATTTTTTCTGCACCATGATAGTATACTGACGGAACTGTTCACAATGTGAACTATCATAACAAAGGAGGCATCACAGATTTGAATTCATTAAATGAGAGCTTACTGGCATCCTGGGTCAACCTTTCCACGTCAGTAAATAATGAACGGGTTGTCTCAGAAATGCCTTACAATGAATCTTTGGTCTGCCATATCCTGTATCGCAATACGCTGCAGGCAAAGGATACCAAGATGACAGCCACCGAGCTGTGTGAACAGACACATATTTTAAAATCCCAGATGAATCGTATTCTCAATCATCTGGAAGAGAAAAAATTTATCAAACGCAGCCGTTCCAAACAGGACAAACGACAGGTATATATTTCCTTCAACCTGGAACAGGCCGATTCTTTTCAAAAACAACACGAAAAATTGCTGCGGCTTCTAGATGCCATTATTGGAGAGATTGGTATCGATGCGGCAAAGGAAGCAGCAGAACTTTTTAATAAGATTGCAACCGCCGCCAACAAATTTATTCACTAAAAGAAAGGGGATTATTTCATGATCAGATTAGTAGTAGACTCTTCTGCCGATTATCAGGCAGAGGAATTAAAAGAGAAAAATATTGAATTATTGCCACTGAACGTTTTGATTGACGGAGTTACTTACCAGGACGGTGTTACTTTAGAGAGAAATCAGTTCTATGAGCTTTTGACTTCCACAGAGGATTTTCCTAAGACTTCCCAGCCTTCCCCAGAGACCTTTATCAATCTCTTTGAGGATGCCAAGGAAAAAGGAGATGACGTTATCTGCATCCTGCTTTCCTCCGCTTTGAGTGGAACATACCAGACTGCTTTTATGGCAAAAAACATGGTGGAATACGACAATATCCATATCATCGATTCCCGCACTGCCACACATATGATCCACATTATGGTGGACTATGCTCACAAACTTCGAGAAGAAGGACTTTCTGCCCCTGAAATCGTAGAAAAAGTAGAAGCCATCAAACTGAAGATTACAGTTTTAGCAGCCGTTGATACTATGGAATACCTTTACCGCGGCGGTCGTGTCAACAAAGCCACTGCAGCCATCGGCGAATTGGCGAAGATCAAACCGATCATCACCGTAAACGAAGAGGGTAAGGTTATCGTAACCGGAAAATGTCTTGGAAAGAACAAAGCGCTCCGCTTTATCTTAGATAATCTGAAGACAAAGAAATTAAACCCTGATTTCCCACTGTACTCTGTATACACTTACGGCACAGAAAACTGTGAAAAATTAGAAGAGAAGATAGAAAAAGAAGGATTTGTCATCAAAGACCGCTATCAGGTTGGCTCCAGTATTGGCGCCCATCTCGGACCTGGCGTTTTCGGTGTTTTCTTTGTAGAGGAATAAGCCTCCCAACATATATATTCTAAAAAATAAGGATAGCATATATCTCCTATCGAAGATTGATGTATGCTATCCTTTTTATTTCTTTCTACTTATTCGATTTTGTACCTTCCTTTAGTAAGGTTTCAAAAACATTTTTATTTTCCCCAGCGTTTTTTCAAGCATTTTCTTATTATGATAAAACAGGTGAAATGGAACAGTGTTGTCACCACCCAAGTGAATGGATAGGTCACATAGATCATAAAGGTATTATGAAACTGCGGTATCTGAAAAATAGTCATCACCCATACCAGTCTAATGCCGCAGACACCGATAATGGAACCTATCATAGGCACAACAGAGTAACCAAGTCCTCGAAGTACTCCCACAAGAACATCCATCATACCTGCCACAAAGTAGCCCGCCGTTACAATCCGCACTCGATTCATTCCCGCAGCAACCACCTCAGGACTTTCTGTGTATAGTCCCAACAGTTTTGGTCCTGCCCCAAAGATTAAACCATAGAATCCCAATCCCACGATGGCTGCGCAGATGGCTGCTCGCAGTGCAATCTTATTCACTCTCTCATACTTCTTTGCCCCAACATTCTGACTAGTAAAGGAAATAGCCGCCTGATGAAATGCGTTCATGGCCACATATCCAAAGCCTTCCAAATTTACTGCCGCAGAATTCCCCGCCACCACTGTGGCGCCAAAGGAATTGATGGAAGACTGGATTACCACGTTGGAAAGAGAAAATACTGTTCCCTGTATTCCTGCTGGCAGACCGATTTTTAAGATACGCACCAATTTATCCTTATTTAAAGAAAGTTTTCTAAATTCCAGCTTTAATGCACCCTCATTTTTCATAAGACAGTTTACAATGAGGGCCGCAGAAATACACTGAGAAATGAAGGTCGCTATGGCAACCCCCGCCACGTCAAGTTGACATACGATGACAAAGAACAAGTTTAAGATTACATTAATCACCCCGGCAGCACTTAAAAAGTACAGTGGTCTTTTTGTGTCTCCCACCGCCCTCATAATGGCACTGCCAAAGTTGTAAATCATGGTGGCTGTCATTCCCACAAAATAAATCCGAAGATAGAGTACCGCCTTATTCAACACCTCCGGCGGCGTCGACATCCACGTAAGGATTTTAGAAGCCCCTGCGATTCCCACAATAGTTAAAAATACGCCACAGATGATGCTCAAAAGAATGGAAGTATGTATCGTATCTCGCAGCTCTTTCTCTTGATTTGCGCCGTAGTACCGTGCCACCAGCACATTTCCCCCTACAGAAAGTCCAATAAAGAGATTGGTAAGCAAATTAATCAATGCTGTAGTAGAACCAACTGCTGCCAGAGAATTGTCCCCGGCAAATCGTCCCACAACAATTACATCCGCTGCATTGAATAATAACTGCAAAATACTAGAGCACATCAGTGGCACCGCAAAAACGATCATTTTACGAAGGATGGAACCATTGCACATGTCCATCTCATACTTTTTTCTTATCTTTTGTTCCATATGTAAATCCTCTCCATTTCTCTGCTTTTTCTCCATAAAATCTTTTATTCTTTAAAGTACAACACCATTATAGCATTGAAAAAATAGATGACAAGACACAAAATAGGTTGAAATTGCCTTTTGGTTATGCTATCCTTACCCCTAGTGACAAGACACATAACTTTACACAGATGCAATGTATTGTCATAAAACAGCATAGACACGAAACATTTTTGTGTAAAATCTATAGCATGAAAGGTGAAGAAATGAAAAAGATCAAGGAATTATTAAACGAAATTTTTATTGAGGGACTTTCCGGTATGGCGACAGGGCTCTTTGCTACCTTAATTATCGGAACGATCATTACTCAGATTGGCAGTTTTATTCCAGGCACTGTGGGACAGAGTCTGGTGATGATGGGTAAGATTGCGTCCTCTGTTACTGGTGTGGGCATCGGCTGCGGCGTTGCAGTGCGATTAAAATCCAGTCCTTTGGTAATCATGTCTGCGGCGACCTGTGGTATGATGGGTGCCTTTGCCAGCAAAATTTTGGCAGGTACCGTTTTGGTGGAGGGTGTCATCTGTTATGCTGGACCGGGAGAACCTCTGGGTGCTTTTATTGCCGCTTTAGTGGGAATCTACGCGGGACGTCTGGTCTCCGGCAAAACCCCAGTGGATATCATTATCACTCCTTTGGTTAGTATTGTGTGCGGTTCCACCGTAGGTTTGGTGTTTGGACCACCGATTTCTCAGTTTATGGCATTCTTGGGAGAAATTATCAACGTGTCTACCCAGCAACAGCCGTTTTTAATGGGAATCTTAGTTTCTGTACTGATGGGTATTATTTTAACCCTTCCAATCAGTTCTGCCGCTTTGGGAGTTATTTTAAACCTTTCCGGTTTGGCAGCAGGAGCTGCAACAGTGGGCTGTTGTGCCAACATGGTGGGATTTGCAGTGGCAAGTTACCGGGAAAATAAAGTAAATGGACTACTTGCCCAGGGCATTGGAACCAGTATGCTGCAGGTGGGAAATATTGTGAAAAAACCAATCACTTGGCTTCCAGCCATCCTTTCCAGTGCGATTTTGGGACCAATCTCCACTATGGTATTCCATATGACAAACAATGCCACCGGTTCTGGTATGGGAACCGCCGGTTTGGTGGGACAGATTACTACTTACCAGGTGATGGCAGCCACTGAATCTCCAATGGTAGTGTTACTAAAAATATTGGTACTTCATTTTATTCTGCCAGCTCTTTTATCCTTTGGTATCTCCGAATATATGCGCAAAAAAGGATGGATTCAGGATGGAGATATGAAACTTAGCGTATAACTCTATAATATTTTCATCATATGCAAACGGAACATTCCCTTTTTCTTTGGATTCTTTCTATTCTTACTCCGTCGCGGAACATGCCTCTTGCGAAAATCAGTTTAAAATGATATGATTCTAAGGATATATTTTTTTAATTAGTTATTTTTACAAAGGAGATTTTTATGGAACAGAAAGAATCCCATATAGC
>CAYLUV010000038.1:0-15408 GCA_964386955.1 uncultured Lachnospiraceae bacterium | reverse complement strand
CTCTCAGGCTTGTTCTTACGTAGGAATTCAGACCAACGACGGACAGATTTTCTGGGGTGCTGGTATCCACAACGATATCATCGATTCCTCCGTTATCGCACTGATCAGTGCCATCAACCGTCTGATTCTTGCTCACTAATTGATTTGCTTTCCAAAAAAGAACAAGACCTTTCACTAGATCTTGTTCTTTTTTCAAAATAATTTTAGAGGATTTACTATGGAACAAAATTTTTCCTACTACTATATTTTTAATGCAGTAGCCAAAAATGGTAACATTTCCAAGGCCTCCAAAGAACTTTTTATCAGTCAGCCTGCCATCAGCAAGGCTATCAAAAAGTTGGAGGAGAATCTGGATACCTGCCTTTTTATACGCAATTCCAGAGGAGTATACCTTTCCGAGGAGGGGAAACGGCTCTACGAGCATACAAAGGTTGCTTTTCGGGAGATTGAGGAAGGAGAAAAGGAACTAAGACTCAGCAACGATCTGGAGATTGGACAGATTCGATTTGGGGTCAGCACCACTCTTTGTCGCTTTGTACTGCTCTCCTATCTAAAAGAATTTGTAAAAGACTATCCACACATTAAGACCATCATTCAGTGTCAGCCCTCTTTGGAGACAGTGGAACTGGTAGAAAAGGGACAGATTGACATCGGTCTTATTGTAAACACAAAAAGTGCCAAGCATTTAGAGCGAAAATCCATCGGTGTCATCCATGATACCTTTGTCGCCACAAAGACTTATCTGGAAAATTTGGCAAAGAGAGAAGGCCTTACCACCCTCACAGAGACAGACTGCTTTGAATACGGCAATATTATGCTGATGGATCAAAAAAATATGACACGACATCATGTGGACCGTTACTTTACAGACAACGATCTTATGCCAAAGCATATTTTGGAGGTAAACAGCATGGATCTTCTGATTGAATTTGCCAAAACCGGACTGGGCATTGCCGGCGTCGTGCGAAACTTCGTGGAAGAAGAATTGGAACGGGGCGAACTCGTGGAGATACCTCTCTCCCAGCCGATTCCTTCCAGAGAAATCTGCTTTACCTACATCCCACCAATGGGACTTTCCAAAAGCACAAAGAGTTTTATCGAATACATCAGTGCCAAATAGTTACAGACACAAAAAAAGTGGTTCCAAACTTTACTTGAGGGAGTAATGTTTGGAACCACTTTTTTATCACCTACCGCCAACGGGTAAGCTATGATATGCATTAAATAAATTCGTCACACTTCTATCTTATAAGAAGATGTATTTTAAGATAAACAGCACGGCTAACACATACATCAGCGGTGTAATCTTCTTTCTGTTGTTTGTTGCAAGGTTGATACCTACATAGGAGATAACACCAAATGCAATACCTTCAGAGATACTATAGAGAAGTGGCATAGCAATCAAGCAAAGGTAAGCTGGTACTGCCTCTGTCAAATCGTCAAAGTCAATCTCTGTTACCGCAGTAATCATTAAGAATCCTACGAAGATCAGGGCTGGTGCGGTTGCAAATCCAGGAATTACAGTGAACACTGGCGCTAAGAAGATAGATGCCAGGAACAAGAGCGCTGTAACTGTGGATGTTAAACCAGTACGTCCGCCTTCAGAAACACCTGCAGAACTTTCTACGAAAGTTGTAGTGGTGGAAGTACCAAGAACTGCACCTACGGAAGTGGCAATGGCATCTGCCAAAAGAGCTTCTTTAATCTTAGGAAGTTTGCCGTCCTCATCTAACATATCTGCTTTGTTTGCCACACCGATCAATGTTCCCAGTGTATCAAACATATCTACGAATAAGAAAGCACACATAATAACTGCAAAATCAACCCATCTGATAGCTCCCAGATCCACATTGAAACACTGACCAAAGGTTGTACCAATGGCGGTCAGATCAAAGGTAGACCAAGATGGGAATAAGGAATAAAATCCTGCATCCGGAGTTACCACATAGATGCCTGTTGCCTGACAAATCATACCGAGTACCCAAGTAACTACGATACCAATCAGAATAGAACCTTTTACTTTCTTTGCATAAAGAATTGCAATAATAAAGGTACCAACCAGCGCAAGAACTGCACTGATACCTACGGTATTAAAGTTCTCTCTAAAATTAACAACAGTTACCAGAGTGGAATCACTGTTTGCTACAATGTGTCCGTTCTGCAAACCAATAAATGCTACGAAAAGACCGATACCTACGGATACACCCTTCTTTAACTGCAGTGGAATGGCGTCAAAGATTGCCTCTCTTACATTGGTAAGGGAAAGAACAACAAAGAGCAAACCTTCTGCAAATACTGCCAGCAGCGCAAACTGCCAAGAATATCCCATGGTGCCGCATACAGTGTAAGCAAAGTAAGCATTCAGACCAAGACCTGGTGCAAGAGCAAACGGATAATTTGCCAAGAGTGCCATAGCCATAGTTCCAATAAAAGCTGCAATAGCAGTGGACATCAAGATTGCATTTTTGTCCATGCCGGAAGCAGACAAAATACTTGGGTTAACAGCTAAGATGTAGGCCATCGTCATAAAGGTAGTGATACCCGCAATAACCTCTGTCTTTACATCCGTATTGTTTTCTTTCAAATGAAATAACTTTTCTAACATACGAATTCTCCTTTTTGTTTTTTCATCAATAACGTATCTATTCTAGCCCTCTTTTTTGAAAAAAACAATAGAGAAATGCGTTTTTCTTACATAATCTGGCGAATCCATCCTTCTGGCGCTTCAATGGAGCCCATCTGGATACCAGTTAATGTCTCGTATAATTTCTTACACACAGGTCCAATCTCCGTCATGCCGCTGGCAAAGCAGATCTCCTTGCCGTGATCTACAATCTTTCCTACTGGGGAGATTACTGCTGCTGTTCCGCAAAGACCACATTCTACGAAATTCTCCAGCTCGTCCAGTCTTACTTTTCTCTCTGTTACAGTAAGTCCCAGATAATGTTCTGCCACATACACAAGGGAACGTCTTGTAATAGAAGGAAGAATGGAATCAGACTTTGGAATTACCAGATTGCCCTCTTTATCCACAAAGATAAAGTTTGCTCCACCAGTCTCTTCCACATAGGTTCTAGTGGCTGGATCTAAGAATACATTCTCATCAAATCCTGCTGCATGGGCCGCTACATTGGCATGTAAACTCATGGCGTAATTCAGTCCTGCCTTTACATGTCCGGTTCCATGAGGGGCCGCACGGTCAAAATCACTGACACAGAGCGTCAACGGCTTAATTCCGCCTTTGAAATATGGTCCAACTGGTGTTACTAACACTCTAAATTGATATTCCTCTGCCGGTTTTACACCAATGACAGGGCTGGATGCGAACATATAAGGGCGAATGTAGAGTGTGGCACCGCTTCCATATGGAGGTACCCAATCTGCATTTGCCTTTACCACCTGATCCACTGCATCTAAGAATCGTTCCACTGGGAATGGAGGCATCTCCAACTGTTTGGCAGAATCCATCATGCGCTGTGCATTTAAGTCTGGACGGAATGTTACAATGTGACCTTCCTCTGTGGTGTATGCTTTTAATCCCTCAAAGCATTCCTGACAGTACTGTAAAATACCTGCACACTCGTTGATTACGACATTGGCATCCTCTGTTAATGTGCCTTCCTGCCACTCTCCGTCTTTATAATTGGCTACATATCTGAAATCTGTTGTAACATAGCCAAACCCCATGCTACCCCAATCTAAATCTTTCTTTGCCATATTATCTCCTCCATTCAAAAAGAACTGTTATTTTTCGATGCTTTTTCATAAAACCACCGCATTTTTTTCATTATACCACTTTAGCGTACAAAATCAAGGGCGCCCTCCATAATTTCTAGGAATGGGAGTCATTCCCATCTTTGTGTCTCCAATTTCCTTTTTCTGCTTTCTTTTTCTACTGTTTGTGATGACTAACCCAGACTTTTTGCAGTACAATGGAAAAAACGATTTCTATAAAAGGAGATTAGCATGGAAAAATCAAAAGTATATTTCACAAATTTCCGTACCAAACCTCACGGAGACGGACTCCCTGGAAAATTACAAAAGTTAATCAAAAAAGCCGGCATTGCAGACCTTGATCTGGAGAACAAATTCGTTGCCATCAAGATGCACTTCGGCGAACTTGGCAATATCAGCTACCTTCGCCCAAACTATGCTAGAGCTGTAGTGGATGTGGTAAAAGAACTGGGCGGTAAGCCATATCTTACCGATTGTAACACCATGTATCCTGGAAAAAGAAAAAATGCACTGGAACATTTGGAATGCGCTTGGCAAAATGGTTTCACACCCCTTACGGTAGGATGCCCAATTCTCATTGGGGATGGTTTGAAGGGAACTGACGACATTGACGTACCAGTGGAAGGCGGCGAATATGTAAAAGCTGCAAAGATTGGCCGTGCTGTCATGGATGCTGACGTATTTATCAGTCTTACCCATTTTAAGGGCCATGAACAGACCGGTTTTGGCGGTACCATCAAAAACATCGGTATGGGATGCGGTTCCCGCGCCGGTAAAACAGAACAGCACAGCAACGGAATTCCAACCATCTCCGAAAAGCGCTGCGTGGGCTGCAAACAGTGCCAGAAACAGTGTGCCAACAATGGTCTGATTTTCAACCCAGAGACAAAAAAAATGACCGTAAACAAAGATGGCTGCGTGGGTTGCGGCCGCTGTCTCGGTGCATGTAACTTTGACGCCATCCACTTTAAGGAAGATAACGCCGTAGCTGTATTAAATTGCAAGATGGCAGAATACACCAAAGCTGTGGTAGATGGTCGTCCACAGTTCCACATCTCCCTTATCGTTGATGTATCTCCTCACTGCGACTGCCATGGAGAAAACGATGCCCCTATCCTTCCAAATATCGGTATGTTTGTCTCCAAAGATCCTCTGGCACTAGATCAGGCCTGTGTGGATGCCTGCTTAGCCTGCGATCCTCTTCCAGGAAGTAAATTGGCTGACAATCTGGCAAACCCAGACTTCCACGCCTGCGCCCATGATCATTTTGCCAACACCACACCGGAATCTGAATGGCAGACTTGCCTTGCCCATGCAGAAAAGATTGGGCTCGGAAGACGTGAATATGAAATTATAGAGATGTAGTTTATTGCTCGTATAACCAATTCCATATAAGCACATAAAGCGCCGCGGAATCACTTCCGCAGCGCTTTTTTTCTTCACTCTACTCTACCCCATATTTTCCACAAATATCTGCCAGCACACACTTCTCACAGTAAGGCTTTGTTCTTGCCGTACAGACTGCTCTTCCGTGATCCACCAAACGGTGACAAAAATCATTTCCCTCTTCCGGCGGAATCAATTTCCAAAGCTCCATCTCCACTTTTTTAGGGTCCTTTATGTCATCCACCAAACCGAAACGGTTACAGAGTCGAATGCAGTGGGTGTCTGTCACAATGGCTGGTTTTCCAAAGACATCCCCCATAATGAGGTTTGCACTTTTTCTTCCCACACCGGGAAGTTTTAAAAGGGCGTCAAAATCCTCCGGCACATTGCCCTCATATTCATCCCGCAAAATCTTCATACAAGCACTGATATCCCTCGCCTTACTTTTTCCAAGGCCACAAGGGCGAACAATGGCTTCGATTTGCTCCGGTGTTGCCTCTGCCAGTGCATTGACATCCGGATATTTTTCATATAATTTTTCTACCACCACGTTCACACGCTCATCGGTACACTGTGCCGCCAGACGAACACTGACCAAAAGTTTCCACGCTTCATCATAATTCAAGGTACAATCGGTATCTGGATATTCTTTTTTCAATCGATCTATCATTTCTAACGCTAATTCCTGTTTTGTCATGCTTTCTTCCTCTTGTCTGCCCTACTCCTTTATCAGCTTGGCAAATTTATCCATCAGCATCGTCTCGATAAATTTCACCGGCTGTTTTTCTCCACTTTCCCATGCCTCATAGGTTTTTACCGGAAATCCTGCCAACTTTGCCGCTGTCTCCACAGACAATCCTGCCTTTTCTCTTGTCTCCTTCAGTGTCATATCTTTCTCCTTCATGTTCCACTATTTCTCTCTATCACTGTGCCAACATCATATAGAGCTTGCTCTGCAGCCCTGCATCGGTGCCAAATCTTCCACGGAAAGTGGTGGTAACGGTCTTCGCCTGTTCCTTCTTGATTCCTCTGGCGCTGACACAGCTGTGACAGCCTTTGATAATCACTGCCACGTCCTCAGATTCTGCCGCGATACTGATAATCTCTGCAATATCAGCCCCAATGCGCTCCTGCAGCTGCAGTCTTTTCGCCGCCATATCCGCAATACGAGCCAGTTTGCTAAGCCCCAAAATCTTATTTTTCGGAATATAAGCCACAGAAACCTGCATATCGTACATCAATGCCATGTGATGTTCGCAGTAACTAAAAATATCAATATCCTTTACCAACACAATGTCATCCTTCTGTTCTCCCACAGAAAAATCATCCGTAAAGGATTTGTCAAACATTCGAGCAATCTCTTCGTTAGAATAATTCATCCCCTCAAAGACTTCCTCATACATTCTGGCCACACGCTGGGGTGTTTCCTTCAAGCCTTCCCTCTCCGGATCATCTCCCAATGCAACAAGAATTCCTCGAATATGTTCTTCTATTGCTTTTTTATCTATCGCCATATGGTCCTCCAATCTAATGCCATAACATATACTTTTTTGCCGCTTCCCATCGAAACCATCTTCTGTCAAAGCCAACTCTCTTGCTCTTGTCACAAAAAAGTATCTCATTTTGTAAGTAAACACCAAGCCGATTATAGTATAACACAAAAGTCCTATAGAAGTTCACATAAAGTTAATAAATAAGCAAGATTCTCTCATAGATTGAACACATCTTCCATGGTATAATAAAAACAGCAGAAAACGAATCGAAAGGAAGGTAAATAAAATACGATATGAATATTTTATTTTTTTTAACTCCAAAATCAGAAGTGGCATTTATTTTTAATGATTATACGATTGATAAAGCATTGCAGGTATTCCAAACATATCGCTACTCAGCGATTCCTATGATTGACCGTGAAGGCAAATATTTGGGAACCGTTACCGAGGGCGATTTTTTATGGGGAATGGTAAATAACAACGAGATTACCACCGAGAATCTTCACACAAGAAGAGTGGACGAACTTCCCCTTCGAGTGCAGAACAAGGCCGTTTCTAGTACTGCAAAGATGGAAGATATGATGGCCATCGCCAAGGATCAAAACTTTGTTCCTGTGGTAGATGACAACGGTGTTTTTATCGGCATTGTCACAAGAAAAGAGATTTTAAAATACTGCTACAGTGAGATGGAGAAGGGAACCATCTAATTCCCGCTGCATGTTACAGACAGCAAAAAGGACAAGGGCTTCTAAGAAAGCGAGCGATACATATGCAACGTTTTCTTTTTCCCTTGTCCTTTTATTTTTTATTATTTTTCGATACCCAATCGACTAGAAAGTCCAAAATCCAAAGGATGTTTTACCTTCTTCATCTCCGTGGCGTAATCTGCCACTGCAAGGATCTTTTCCGATGGAGTTTTTCCTGTCAACACAATCTCCAGTGGACATGGCTTTCGAATCAGATACTCGATCAACTTATCCTCTGTGAGAATTCCCACCTCCACCGCGTACAGTGCTTCATCTAACACTAACATGTCATAGGCTTTTGCCTGTTCCATCAATTCTTCCAATTTACGGTCATTTTGCTGTCTCGCCTGAGCCTTTTCCTCCTCACTCATCATAAAAGTATAGCGTTTCAAAGGGATACTTGGCACATAGGTGACATTGGAAAGCTCCTTTAATGCCTCCACTTCACTGGAAGTATTAGTGGCGATAAAAGGATGCATCAAAATTTTGTATCCCGCTCCGGCACAGCGAAGAGCCACACCAAGAGCCGTGGAAGTTTTTCCTTTTCCCGGTCCATAGTAAACATGCACCCGTCCCATTCCCTCAGAGGAATCTGCCATGCCGCCGCAGCCATAGACCGTACAAGTTTTGCACTGTTCCGGAATATCATCCTGTTCTGACATGCCTCTCTCTTTTTTGGCTGCCAAGATATGCTTTCTCAGGGCATCCTTTGCCTCCTCTTCCTTGGAAGGAGAAGTTTTCTCTTCTTTCTTCTCCCCGATTAGTTCCTGCTTTAATGCAGCCAAGAGGCGAAGGTTATCTTCCCTGGATTTTACTGCCACACGGAAATACTCTTCTCCCAAGTTCACATAGTTGGAGCAATTTCGAATCATAATGCCATGTCGCTCCAATCGCTTGTCCAAATCTGCTACCCCCGGTGCTCGGAAAAACAGATAATTTACCACACCCTGGTACAGAGTGATGGGAAGTTTTGCAAGTTCTTCCCTCATAAATGCATTTTCCTGCTGAATCACCCGAATGGTGCTTTCCCGGTATGCCGTCTCATTTAACGCCGCCAAACCTGCTGCCTGAGCAAAATGGCTGACAGACCAAGCCTGTCCACAGCGTCTTATCTTTCGAAGCAATTCCGAATCACTGCACATCAAATACCCCAGACGTACCCCTGGAATCGCATACATTTTGGTAAAGGATTTTAATATCATCAAATTCGGAAATGCTTCCAAATGTCTCTTTAAGGTATATTTTTCTTCCTCTGGATAAATCTCCAAAAAACATTCATCCAAAAGAACCTTCATATTGCATTCCTTCGCCTTTTCTAAAATACGAAGCAGCAATTCTCGCTCCACCAACAATCCCGTTGGATTGTTTGGATTACAAATGACAAGAAGATCCTGTTCCTTCATGGCAGATAACAAGGATTCTTTTACTAGAAAATCTTCTTCCAGATAAAAATAATCCATCTCCGCATCCACCGCACTTAGGGCTTCCTCATATTCCACAAATGCAGGAACCGGAAGAAGGACTTTTTTAGGTTTTAGCGCCAAGGCAATGCGAAACAAAAGATCCGCACCGCCGTTTCCACAGAGGATATGCTCTGATTTTACCCCATCAAAAGCTGCAATGGCTTCTGTCAAGTCACTGCAGTCAGAATCTGGATAGTTAATCACACCATCCAAAGACTCCACTATGGCTTTTTTTATGGCCTCCGGCGTTCCCAAAGGACTGATATTGGCAGAAAAATCAAGAATCTCAGATTCTGGAATATTTAGTTCTTTGGCTTTTTTATAAATATTGCCTCCATGGGAAGCCATCTTTTTACTCATATCTCTCTCCGATCTATCACGCGTTAGTCATTTTTATTTTTCAGCCAGGAAAGCAGCTTTACCAAAGTAATGGCTCCCATGGCACAGATTGCACCGCCATAGAGAAGTTTGTTGGTTTTCTTAATATCTGCCGCTTCCACCGGTCTGTCATCGTCACCGATGGTTGGTTTTTCCACTGGTTTACCAAAATAGTCGTGGGTTCCTCCCAACTGAATGTGCAAAGCCCCAGCAGCCACAGACTCCGTCTGGGCACTGTTTGGGCTCAAATGTTTCTTTCGATCCCTCTTAAAAATGCGAAAGGCATTCTCGTGATCCATCTCTTCCTCCACATAAGCGGCACCCATCATGGCAAATGCCGTCAAACGGGAAGGAATAAAGTTCCACAAATCATCCATCTTTGCAGAGGCTTTTCCCAGATATTTGTACTCTTCATTCTTATATCCCACCATGGAATCTAAGGTATTTACCGCCTTATAAGCCATAGCAAGAGGTGCACCGCCGATGGCTCCGTAAAACATCGGTGCCACTACGCCGTCAGAAGTGTTCTCCGCCACCGTCTCTATGGTAGCCTTTGCCACTTCCTCCGCAGAAAGACAGGCTGTGTCTCTGCCCACCAGATACCCCACCTGGGTACGTGCCCCTGGAAGATCCCCTTCCTCCAGCTTATCACAGACCTTCTCTGCCTCATCCTTCAAGCACCTGGTTGCAAGGGCTTGATAAAGCAGAAATGTCTCTACCGCGTCCCCCAATCTTGGGTGAATCTTTTTGGCTGCATCCACGATACCTTTGGTGACAAAGTAGGTGCCTCCTACAATCACAGTCATCAAAAGTCCACCGCCAACCAATTCTTTTTCTTTCTCTCGAATTTTTCTGCCCTCTAACACTTCTGCCATCGGACAGTCATAAATCCACTGCTGTATCGTATTTTTTACCTTTGAAATGGCTTTTCCTATCAATACGATGGGATGGGGTGTCGGAATCCATTCTGGATCCCCCACCAACAAATCAAGTATAAATCCTATTAATAACTTCATCTCGTCAAACCTTGTCTACTTTTATTCTTCTCTCGCCTAAGCAAGTGGCTCATAGGTACCAAACTTGGTATCCTCAAAGCTAGGAAGCTCATGGTATGCTGTCATGGCATAATCACAGATGGTAAAGCCCATCACTGCGCCAGTCCCCTCACCTAAGCACATATTTGCCAAAACATAAGGCTGCATATCCATGGCATCTAACACCATCTTGCCTGCCGGTTCATTGGAGCAGTGAGATGGGAAAATGTAAGGCTTTGCTGCCGGTGCCAGACGAACCGCCAAAAGAGCTGCAATGGAAGAAATAAATCCATCCACAAATACAGCCTTTCCGTAATAAGCACAGCCAAGATACACACCAACCAAACCAGCAATATCCAGACCACCTACTTTAGAAAGAACATCCAGAGGATCCTCTTTGTCCGGCTGATTCAGGGCAATACTTTCTTTAATTACTTCAATCTTATGAAGCAATGCCTCGCTGGTAAGACCTGCGCCCTTTCCAGTCACCTTCTCCACAGACTGTTCCAACATAACTGCACAGATTGCACTGCTGGTGGTTGTGTTTCCAATGCCCATCTCGCCAGTGGCAAAGAGATCATATCCCTTGTCCATCAGATCTTTGGATACTTCCACACCAGCCATAATAGCCTGAATCGCCTCATCCCTTGTCATAGCAGGCCCTTTTAACATATTGTCGGTTCCATATTTTACTTTTTTATTGATCACCTTAGGATTGTCGCAATCAGTCACAATTCCCACGTCCACAGGAACAACATCGGCGCCGCTGATGGAAGAAAGAATGCACACGCTGGCATTTTTCTTTGTCATATTCTCCGTTACGATCTTAGTTACTTCCTGTCCCGTCTGGGTTACACCCTCTGCTACCACACCGTTATCTGCTGCCATTACAACCACACATTTTTTCTTTGGTCTTGCCATGGGATGTCTATAAATACCTGCCATCTGAATTACCATCTCTTCCAGTCTTCCAAGGCTGTAGAGAGGTTTTCCAAGGGTATTCCATCTCTGTGCGCAAAGTTCCATGGCCTTCTTGTCCAAGGGTTTGATTCCACTGATTACTTCTTCTAAATTCATCATCTATGTATCCTCGCTTTATTAAAATTCAATCCTATGATTCCTTTTTCTGTATCTTCTATAAGAAAAGGAAAATATTTCCCACATATTTGGTTAAAATCAGCACCAAAAACAGAAGCCAAATCTCAGAAAGTTCAGAAGCTGCTCCCATGACATCTCCGGTCACACCGCCAATAATGCCTGTGATATAGCGACGGAACAGATATGCCATCAATACGAGTACCGCCCAAATCAGCACTCCGTAGTAGGAAAAGCCCAGCACCATGGCAACTAAGCCAATGAGAGCTGCCCCAACTGCTCCCCACAGAGGAATAGTTCCTACGTAAATGCCAATGCCGTTCTCTCTTGGGTACACGGCCTTGTAAGCCATCACGCCCTGAATCATCTTTCCTGCCACCGGCATCAACAAAATAATAAGCCATTTGTGGTCACAATAGCTGATTCCCAGATATTTCACTGCCAGATCCATCACCATAGCGATACCGCCGTTGGTGCCGATGCGGCTGTCTTTCATAATCTCTAACATTCTCTCTTTTGTTCTAGCAGAGTAGATGCCATCTGCGGTATCACAAAGTCCGTCCAAGTGGAAGGCTCCCGTCACAAAGAGATTGGCAAGAATCGCCATCAAGACAGCGATTGGCTCCGGCAACAACTTAGAAAAAAGAAAGTAAACCAGCATATCTACAAGACCAATCACCAGTCCCACCAATGGAAAATAAACAAAGCCCTTCTCCATATCGCCTTCTTTCATCTCCATCTGCATGGGGATTGGTATTCTGGTCATAAAACCAAGCGTAAACAAAAATCGTTTCATAAGTATCGTCTCCTCCTAAATTACACACTTATACAATTCAGAATTATAACACGTTACCGTGTGATTCAAAAGATAAAATTTTACTCTTTTGAAACAAGTTATTCCATAAAAAAATGACACTTAATTAACTAAAGTGCCATTTTTTCTGCTATTTTTTGTGTATTCTGTTATTCCGGCACAACCCCATCGAAATTTTTTCGGAATCTTGCCGGGTATTTTCCTACCGCATCGGCAGTTATCATCTGCCACACACGCTCCTCCATGGCGACAGCCTTGTTGATCTCCTTTTCGTAGATTTCTACAAAGCCCTCACTTAAAGGAATCGCCGCATCCTTCAGATCATCCCAAATATAATGTCCCCGCAGCTTCTTTTCTTTTCCAGATTTGTTCATCCCCCAGATTAGCAACTTCTTTTTCAAACTGCACTGGGCAGTCAAAAGCCATTTGCAAACATGGAAATAGCACACGCTGGCAGCCGCCTGTCTCTTGTCGATCCATGGATACATGTGATCCACCGTCTGAAATACTGATTTGCTCACAGGCACATGCCGCCAGATTGGATATCGCTCCGGTCGTACCCAGTCTTTGTACATCAGATATTTTTCAAATTCCCCTTCCATCTCAATGTGCCAAATCTTCGTCTCCTTCTTCATCTGATTCACATAAGGATGGGCACCGCTGTCCAACATAAAATGACAGACAAAGCCTAACAGATAGGCACATTCTGGAGAATCTACTCCCTTTTCCCGCACCAGCGGCAGCATATTTTCCATATAAAATGCCATGGGTTTTTTGTGAATTCGATGTCCCAGATGGCGAATGGGATTCATGCGGTACGGCCGATAGAAAAATAAAACGTCCGGTCCCTGCAGTCCCAAATCAAACTCGTCTTTGTAGGACTCTATACAGACCTGCAGCTCCTCCGGCAATAATTTTTTTACTTTTTGTCCAAATGTATAATGGGCATATAGTCCTGGCATACTGTTTCTCTCCTATCCTTCTTTGCAAAATTCTAATACCTGCTGAAACTCCATGGTTCCTCCAAAGAGATCTAGGGCACTTCCTATGGTCACATCGATTTTATTTTCTCCCAATGTCCTTAACTGCCTTAAATCCTCCATGGAAGCCACTCCTCCAGCATAGGTAACCGGAATTCCATCCCAAGTTCCCAGAAGCTGTACCAACTCCTCCTCAATACCAGAGGCTTTTCCCTCCACATCCACTGCGTGAATCAAAAACTCATCACAATATTGGGAAAGTTCCGTAAGAATCTCATGATTTAATATAACATCGGTAAATTTCTGCCACCGATTTGTCACAATATAATAGGAACCGTCTTTTTTTCTGCAGCTCAAATCCAAAACCAGATGTTTCTTTCCTGTCACTGCAAATATTTTCTCCAGATTTTCCCTATTAATCCTTCCATCCTGAAAGACAAAAGAAGTGACGATCACATGGGAAGCTCCCTGTTCCAAAAAGAAGGAGGCATTCTGGTCATTGATGCCGCCGCCAATCTGCAAGGTGCCATGGGATGCCTTCAGTGCCAGACAAGCCTGTCTCACATCTTCCTCGTAGTAGGGGCTGGAAGCCGGATTTAGGATAATGATATGTCCCCCCGTCAAACCTGCCTCCTCATAGAGCCTGGCGTAATAATCTCCCTCTTTTTCTGAGACAAAGTTATCTGCCGCAAAATCCCCCTCATCCGTCAGACTTCCTCCGATGATCTGTTTTACTTTTCCGTTATGAATATCGATACATGGTCGAAATCGCATATGCCATGCCTCCTTTAAAAAAAAGCCGCAAACCAATTGGGATTGGTCTACGGCTTTCTCGTCTTTCTCTGGTCAGATTACAGCACAACCATCCGTAATCACCTTTTTTATTCTGCTATTAGTCAGCAAGTGCTGCTGTAATAATTGCCATGTAGTATACTTCCTGTGCATTACATCCACGGGATAAGTCATTGATTGGTGCATTTAAACCTACAAGAACTGGACCATATGCATCGAATCCGCCAAGACGCTGTGCAATCTTGTAACCAATGTTACCAGCGTTGATGTCTGGGAATACGAAGCAGTTTGCCTGTCCTGCTACTTTGCTGTCTGGACATTTTGTCTTAGCAACCACTGGGGATACTGCAGCGTCAAACTGAAGTTCTCCATCGATAGCAAGGTCTGGTCTTAATTCTTTTGCTTTGTTGCAAGCCTCTCTCATCTTGTCTACATCTTCGCCCTTTCCGGATCCCATAGTGGAGTAGCTTAAAAATGCTACCTTAGGATCTACACCGAAGATCTTTGCACATTCTGCCACACCGATACCGATCTCAGCAATCTGATCTGCGTCTGGCTTAATGTTAATAGCACAGTCACCCATACCAAGGATTTCGTCTGTTCCGTTGCTCTGGCGAACCATAATGAAGGCAGAACCTACGATGTTGTATCCTGGTTTTGTCTTAATAAGCTGAAGTGCTGGACGAACGGTATCTGCTGTAGAGTATGTTGCACCGCCAAGTAATGCATCCGCTGCGCCCATCTTTACAAGCATAGTACCAAAGTAGTTGCTTGCAGAAAGAATCTTTCTTGCTTCTTCTGGCTGCATTCCTTTTTTCTTTCTCATCTCGCATAAGAGAGCAACCATATCTTCAAATTTGTCATAGTTTGCAGGATCTATGATCTCTGCTCCCTCGATGTCAAATCCAGCTTCCTTTGCTGCTGCCTTTACTTCATCTACGTTACCTACTAATACAGGTGTTAAAATATTTTCTTTTAAAAGAGCCTCAGATGCCTCTAAGATTCTTGCATCTGTACCTTCTGTAAAAACGATTTTCTTTGGATTATTCTGAAGTTTCTCAATCATTGCCTGAAATGCTTTTAATTCAACTTTTTCAATCATTCTGACTTCCTCCTAAATTTCGAAATTATCTACATTCTACTATCAATTTTTTTAAAAGTAAATATTTTCACTTGTATAAAATAAAAAACATAACGAAACTGTTTCTTTTCTCCGCCATGCGGCAGACACGAATGCAACTGTGTCATCGTTACATGGGAACATTCTACTCTACAGAAATTACCTTGTATCCGTCCTCTTCAATCACTGCGGTTAAGGCTTCGTTGGAAATATCACTGCTCAGTGTAAGTACGGCAGTTCCCGCCTCATGGCTTACCACTGCCTCTGCCACCTCGGGAAGAGCCTCTAATGTTTTCTTTACTCTTGCCTCACAGTGCATACACATCATACCTTCGATTTTCATTGTCTTTGTCATGGTTTGTTCCTCCTCTT
>CAYLUV010000037.1:0-15449 GCA_964386955.1 uncultured Lachnospiraceae bacterium | reverse complement strand
GCTTTACATTCATCGTAATACTCTGGTATATCGTTTGGACAAACTGCAAAAGAGTACAAACCTTGACCTGAGAGTATTTGAAGATGCCATTACATTTAAGATTGCGTTGATGGTTGTAAAATATATGAAATATATGGAAACAATGGACTTTTAAGCGAGAGAAGCACGTTATGCGTGCTTCTCGACTTGTTTAGGGAGATAGTGGAATGAGTAAAAAAAAGAAGATACTTCTGTTTGTCTGTGCATTTGTGTTACTGTTTGGTAGTTTTAGTGCTGGCTATATGGTAAATCACAGAAATCAGGATGCCAAATTAAATGCCATTTCCATGCTGGTGGATCAGTATTATCTGGAAGATTCCGATAAGGAAGTATTGAAAGAAGGAGTATACAAGGGATATATGGAACAGTTGAACGATCCCTACTCCGTGTACTATACAAAAGAAGAATACGATGAAATGATGGAAGATGATTCCGGTTTTTATGAGGGAATCGGTGTGGTGATTTCTCAAAATATTACCACCAAGGAAGTGATGATTACCAGAGTGTTTCATGATGGTCCGGCTGAGAAGGCGGGATTACAAAGATACGATGTGATCACAAAGGTAGACGGTGCATCTGTGGCAGATATGGAACTGGCGGATGTAGTAAAATTGATTCGAGGCAGTTCTGCGGAATCTGTGGAGATTACCATTTTGCGGGATCAGAAAGAAAAAGTGGTGGTATCCGAGAGAGGGTCTGTAGAAGCAGAGATGGTAGAATATCAGATGATTGAGGATAAGATTGGGTACATCGTGATGTATGAGTTTATCGAGACTACCTATGATCAGTTTATAGAAGGCTATGAGACCTTGAAGGCGCAGGGAATGGAGAAATTAATCATCGATCTTCGTTCCAATCCAGGAGGTTTGCTGGATCAGGTATACAAGGTGTGTGACCGTTTTCTTCCGGAAGGCGCGGTGGTGGTTTCCACAGAGGACAATCAGGGTAATCGAGAATATCTGAAAGCGGAAGATGAGGACACCATCGATATTCCGTTGGTGGTGCTGACAGACAATTACAGTGCCAGCGCTTCAGAGATTATGGCTGGTGTAGTGAAAGACTATGGACTGGGAACTTTGATGGGCCAGAAAACCTACGGCAAAGGCATTGTACAGAGAATTTTCTCACTGTCTGATGGCTCTGCCATCAAACTTACCATTTCCAAGTACTTTACGCCGAATGACAATTATATCCACGGCAAGGGCATTGAACCGGATGTTACATTGGATGAGATGTACATTGAAAAAAAGGGAGATACCTTGCTGGATGATACTTGGATTCAGGCGGCGATGAAAGAATTGAACCAAAAATAGTGTAATATAACAAAAAAGAGAATCGCTTTGCGGTTCTCTTTTCGTATCAAGGATGATAAAATCAAAGGCTATTCTTTGACAAATGGAATCTGATAATGTTTGAGCCAGGAGAGCATATTTTCCTCAAAAATTGTTTCTAAACGCTTGTCCATCACAAAGGTGTTGTAGGAGACACCGGTGGTACAACGAATCTGGCTGCCGTCATAGTGAATGTTAAAAAATAAACCGTTGATGTTTTCTCTGGATAATGGTAGATTGTACTTGACAAGTATGTTTTCCACATTGGAAGCAGAGAGCATCAGAATAATCTTCATGGAAAGAGGGGTCTTATTTCCCTTGATCATGGAGAAAATCTGTGGTTTTACCTGTGCCCAGGAGATGTAGTCTGTCTGGGGGAGGGATTCCAGTTCGTCTGAGTTAAAAAAATCCGGATTGAGACGACCGGTGATGTGATAAGAAATGGAAGTCTTCACAGAGGCTTCCCATAAGTAAAATGGATGAAAAGTATCCTGTCGCAGCAGGTGATTCATAAAGTCTTTTACATCCGGAATTTGTATGGATAACATAAAAACTCCTTTCTAAATATATAATCAAGATAAAATGTACTCCAGAACATGCCTTATTATTTTATCATAAAAAAATCGATAGGAGAATAGAAAAATCAGGAGGATTATCATGGAACAATTAATTGATTTGTTAGAAAACAGCGGTTCTCCCTTTCATGTGGTTGAGACCTGCGAGAAACGTTTGGTGGAGGCTGGATTTGAGAAGCTGGACTGGCATCAAATGCTGTGTCCAACCTATGGAATGAAATATTATCTGAAGCCTTATCCAAGTATGCTGATCGCTTTTCGTACCCAAAAAAAGCGTTCTTTTTTCCACAACATTAGAATGGCGGCGGCTCACACCGATCAGCCATGTTTTCATGTAAAGCCAAATCCGGAGATGCTGGAAAAAGGCTATATGAAAGTGAATGTGGAGGCATACGGCGGTGCGACGTTATCCACCTGGATGGATCGTCCCCTTGGCCTGGCGGGAAAGGTAATCCTTCGCAGCGATAAGGTGTTTGAACCAAAGACCGTTTTATTTGACAGCAAAAGACCGATTGCCATCATTCCAAATCTTGCCATTCATATGAACCGAGAGCTGAATAAGGGAGTGGAACTGAACAAACAAAAGGATATGATTCCTCTCCTTGGCATGCTGAATGAACAGTGGAATGAGGATGACTATTTTGTCAGCTACCTTGCGAAAGAATTGGCGGTGGAGAAGGATGAGATTCTCGATTTTGACCTTTTCTTCTACAATATGGATAAACCAGAGATTATAGGGTTGAACAAGGAAATGATCTCTGCACCAAGACTGGACAATCTGGCATCCTGCGCGGCCTTAGTGGACGGCATTATAAAGGCGGAGCGCGAGGGCGGTATCAATATGATTATGCTCTACGATAACGAAGAGATTGGAAGTCGCAGCAAGCAGGGAGCAGATAGTAATCTAATCGAAATCCTTTTAAGAGCCATCTGTATGGGAATGGGGCAGTTGGAAGGACAGTATATGCAGACCATCGCCCACAGCATGTATTTGTCTGTGGATGGCGGACATGCCATGCATCCAAACGTACCGGAGAAGGCAGATCCAACCAACAAGGCATTGCTTGGCAAAGGTCCTGTATTGAAGGTCAATGGAAATCAGCGTTATGCTTCCGACAGTGAGATGGCAGGAGCGATGAAACAGTTGATGGAGAAACATCAGATTCCTTATCAGGTGGGAATCGATCGCTCTGATATGGTAGGTGGAAGTACTTTAGGTCCAATCCTTGCAGGCATTTTGCCGATGCGAGGGGCAGATATGGGAATACCGATGCTGGCGATGCATTCTGCAAGAGAACTGGCAGCCGTGGCGGATTATGAGGCCCTTAGAGATACCATCTATGCCTATTTTATAGAAGCATAATAAATTTTATATAAGAAACAAAAGCGTAGCAGGAGGAATATTATGAAAATCGCAATTGGAAATGACCACGCAGCAACAGAGTTGAAATTTCAGATTAAGGAATACTTAGAATCTCTGGGACATGAAGTCGTGAACTTTGGAACAGACACAAAGGATAGCTGCAACTATGCAGAAATCGGGGAAGCAGTGGGAAATGCGGTGGCAAAGAAAGAAGTGGAAGCGGGTGTACTGATTTGCGGTACTGGAGTTGGAATCTCCATCGCAGCCAATAAGGTAAACGGTGTGCGTGCTGTTGTATGCAGTGAGCCAGTAAGTGCACATCTTTCTAAGCTTCACAACAATTCCAACATCGTAGCATTTGGAGCAAGAATTGTAGGATTAGAGACAGCCAAAGCAATTGTAGATGCTTTCTTTACTACAGAATATGAAGGTGGACGTCATCAGCTTCGCGTGGATACTATCACAGAAATCGAAAAACGTCAGCAGGCATAAGAACAATAAAAAAGGTTCCAGAGAAAATTCTCTGGAACCTTTTTGCATTATTTTTTCTTTTTATTCTTTGCAGCTTCCTCTGCATCCAGTTCTTTCTGGTACGCGCTGGCTTTCTTACGAATTTTAGCCATCATACCCTGTTTTGCAGGTTTTTCAACAGGAGCGTTACGGAAGTTATTTACACTGATAATGTAAAGTCCGCTGACTCTTGCCTTGATTTCTGCTTTTACTGGAATCTGATCGAAGATTTCTTCGTCTGCCAGTAAAGTTAAGATCTTAGGTCCGATTTTTGCCTTTACAACAGGCACTTTAGAACCTCTTAAATACTTCGGTGTCTGGTCTACTACCATTTTTGGAAGACCGGCATCTTTTAATTTTAATCGTTTCTTATCAATGATAAGCATCGTTGTGTTCTGAGCTGCTGCTTCTAACTGTTCGCGCTGTCCTGCCTGTTTTTTCTGTAACTTGCGTCCCCAGAAATACATACCAGCAAAAACTGCAATCACAATAAGCACGCAGATGAGCATGATTGTCCATGGACTCATGGTAAGTACCTCCTAATCTTTCTTCACTTCTTACGCTATTTTTGCATATCTGTTTTATTCTATCATCTTTTTAACATCTCTGCAATGATATTTTGGGTATAAGAACCAAGAAATTTCTTCTCCTCCTTGGCAAGATCACTGATGATGATTGGTTTTCCAAAGGAGACATGTACCTTGGCAGCCTTCATGCAGCAGGTACGGTTGTTTTCAAATAAATCTGCTGTGCCAGTAATTGCCACTGGAATGATAGGTACTTTGGCTTTTTCTGCCATCTTGGTGCTTCCTTCTTTGAAGGGAAGCATCTCATCGCTGTGGCTTCTGGTGCCTTCTGGGAAGATAAACATGGAGTAGCCCTTTTTCAGCTCTTCTACACCTTTTAAAATAGTCTTTAAACCTTCACGGATATTTTCACGGTCTAAAAACAGACAGTTGATGCCAAGCATCCACTGATTAAATACCGGAAAACGGCTCAGTTCAATCTTGGAGATATAACCTACACCCCCAGGAATCAGCACATAGGTAGCTAAAATGTCCAAAAGACTGCGGTGATTTCCTACATACAAAACGGCACCTTCCGGAATGTTTTCCTGTCCGTCTACTGTGAGGTCTGCACCGTTTATCCATAAAATGCAGGTAAATGCCCAGTGAATCACTTTTCTGCTGATGGCAATACGCTTGTCTGGATTTTTCTTGCCAATCAAGTACAAAATAAAATTCAGTGGTAAAGTAATAATCAAAAATAGGAGGATAAAAATTAAAACAAAAAAGAATCGAATCATACTGTTTTACTCTCCTTTTCCTCTTTTTCTACAGCAGGAGCCTGGTATCTGCCGAAGAGCTTGGTGATGGAAAGCAGGTGTTCTGCCAATTCATCTGTCAGCATGTCCTGCTGATAACGATAGCCCCAGTTGCCCGTTGCCACTCCAGGAATATTCATACGACTGTTTTCATCCTGTCCAAAGATATCCTGGATTGGAACGATGGCTTTGTAGGAAGTGCTGCCAAAGCATCCGCGGATCATATCCCAGTGAATCTGGTTGCCGTCTGTGTTAAAGAAGCGGCGTACTACATCTTTCGTCATCTCGGGACTTTCCTTGTACCAGCCAACGGTTGTGTTGTTGTCGTGGGTTCCGGTGTAGCATACGCTGTTTGGATTGGTAATATTAAATGGAAGATATGCGTTAGTTGGATCCTCGTCAAAGGCAAACTGCAAAATCTTCATGCCAGGAAGACCAGCATAATCCCGAAGGGCGATGACGTCCTCTGTGATAAGACCAAGATCTTCTGCAATAATAGGAAGATCATCTCCAAGAGCTGCTTTTATTGCATCGAAAAATTCTTCTCTTGGACCCGGTTTCCATTTGCCTTCCAGAGCAGTCTCCGCTTTGGCTGGAATGGACCAGTAATCCTGGAATGCGCGGAAATGGTCGATTCTCAAAATGTCACAGAGAGAGAGCTGTGCCTTGATGCGGGAAATCCACCAGGCAAATCCTGTTTCCTTATGGGCAGGCCATTTGTAGAGGGGATTGCCCCAAAGCTGACCGGTTTCGCTGAAATAATCTGGAGGAACACCAGATACCACCGTTGGGAAACCGTCCTTTGTCACATAGAAAAGTTCTGGAGAAGCCCAGACGTCGGCGCTGTCATCTGCTACGAAGATTGGAATATCGCCGATAATGGAAATGCCGTTTTCGTTGGCATAGGCTTTCAACTCAAACCACTGTTTATAGAAGATAAATTGAAGGAATTCTTCATAAAATACTTCCTGAGAAAGAGTTTCGCGCCATTTTTTCTTTATCTTAGCATCAGGGCGGCGAAGTGCCTTTGGCCATTTGTGCCAGGATTTTCCCTCAAAGTGTTTCTTTAATGCCATAAAAAGGCTGTAATCCTTTAACCAGAAATTCTGTTTTCTCTTAAAGGACTTAAATTCCTTGAGAAGAGGATGTTCTTCCGGCAAACACTGAAATGCCTGAAACGCCTTCTGATAGAATGGCTCTTTGCAAGCTAGAATATTCCCATAATCTACCCGGTCTCCAGCTACTGGATAAAACATAGCCAGATCTTTCATGGTGAGAAGTCCGTATTCTTCCAGCTTTTCCGGGCTGATCAGCAGAGGCTGACCGGCAAAGGAAGAGTAGGAAGAGTAAGGAGAACCTTCGCTTCCGGTAGGACCAAGAGGAAGAATCTGCCATAAAGTCTGTCCGGCTTTCTTTAAAAAGTCGATAAATGCATAGGCTTCTTTTCCAAGATCTCCGATGCCGTAAGGACCGGGAAAAGAAGTGGGATGTACCAATATGCCAGCTTGACGAACCGGCTGCACTTTTTTCTTTGTTTTTTTCATATTTGTAATCTCCTAAAAGTTATATTGATATGAATCATTGCTCATTATATCGTAAAAAAATGGAAAAGGCAACCGAAAGCAATGGGTTTCAACTGGACAAACAAAGGTTTCCTCATTATAATGAAAAAGATTGACATTAGGAAAGAGAAAGAAAGGATGGGCATAAAATGAAATTAATCGTTGGTTTGGGAAATCCCACAAAAGAATATGAAGGAACAAGACACAATATCGGTTTTATGGCAATCGATGCCCTGGGAGAAGAATACGGAATTCGAGTGGATACATTAAAACACAAGGCATTGATTGGAAAAGGCATGATCGAAGGACAGAAGGTAATCCTTGCAAAGCCAGTGACATACATGAATTTAAGCGGGGAAGCAGTGCGAGAGATTGCAGATTATTATAAAATTCCTGCGGAGGATGTGATTGTCATTTTTGATGATATTAGCTTGGACGTGGGCATGATTCGCATTCGAAGAAAGGGAAGTGCCGGTGGACATAATGGCATTAAAAGCATCATCGCTCATTTGGGAACGATGGATTTTCCAAGAATCAAAGTAGGTATTGGAGCGAAGAGAGAAGGACAGGATCTGGCAGACTATGTACTTGGTAAATTTTCCAAGGCAGACAGAGAAATCCTTCAGGATGCCTTAAAGGACGTGAAGAAAGCGGTATCTCTTATGGCGTGGGACGAAATCACAGAGGCCATGAACACCTTTAACAAAAAGAAGATAGAAAAAGCAGAAAATACCGAGGCGTAGAGCATATTTTAGGAAAAAGTAGAAAGAAAAGGAGGCGGCAGGATGCATTTACTCAGTGCGGTGTGTGAAAAATGGGCACCGATGATACAGATTAGAGAGGCCATGGAAAAGAAACAATTTCCGATTCATGTGACAGGCTGTGTGGAAAGCCAGAATTGTCAGATGGTGGATACCTTGGGAAAAAATCATAAATTTAAACTGATTATTACCTACAATGAGATTCGGGCCAGAGAACTCTATGAGGATTACGGCTTTTTTGATCGAAATGTCTATTTGTATCCTGCAAAGGATGTCCTTTTTTATCAGGCAGATATACAAGCAAGTCTAATTGGCAAACAGCGTTTGGAAATTATCAAACAGATTTTGCAGGGAGAGAACGCCACAGTGATTCTCACCGTGGATGCGTTGATGGACAAATTGCCTTCCATTGATACAGTGGCAAAGGAAGTCTTTTCTATTGGAGTGGAGAAAACCTTTCCAGTGGAGGAATTGCAAGAGCGACTGTTAACCATCGGTTATGAAAAGGTGGCAGTGGTGGAGATGGGCGGTCAATTTGCAGTGCGCGGAGGCATTGTTGATATTTTTCCATTGACAGAGGAACTGCCTTACCGCATCGAACTGTGGGGAGATGAGGTGGATTCTATACGAAGCTTTGATCCGGACAGTCAAAGATCCATTGACCAGTTGGATCAGATTTCTATTTATCCCGCCAGTGAGATGGTGATAGATGGAAAACGGATGGAGCAAGGCATAAAAAATATGCAGGCAGATTTTCAGAAGAACTATGAAATTCTCCGTCATTCCATGAAGACAGAGGAAGCGGCCAGACTGAAAAAGACAGTGGAACAGACCATAGAGGAGCTAATGCAGTTTAATCGTGCCGTGGGTATGGACAGTCTTCTTTCCTATTTTTATGAGGAGACGGTCTCTTTTTTGGAGTATTTTCCAAAGGAGGAAACCCTTGTATTTGTAGATGAGTATCTGCGAATCAAGGAGCGGCAGGAAGCCTTTTTAAAGGAATTTCAGGAGAGTATGGAACATCGTCTGGCGCAGGGCTATATGTTGCCGGGACAGGCGGAAGTGCTTTATTCTGCCGGAGAGATGGAAAGTGCACTGATGAGACAGCAAACGATTTTGATGAGTATGTTGATGTACCAGATGTCTGGGGTTGGAATCAAGGAAACTATTCATTTAGAGACAAAATCAGTGGCAACCTACCAGAACAGCTTTGAACAGCTGACCAAGGACTTAAAAGAGTACAAAAAGAAAAAATATCGCATGGTAATTCTTTCCGCCTCCACCACAAGGGCAAAACGACTGGCGGAGGATATATATAAAGAAGGACTTCCAGCAGTTTTCCTGCCGGAATTTAACCGAGCTTTGGTGGAAGGGGAGATCGTGGTCAGTCCCGGCAAACTAAAGAGAGGCTTTGAATATCCGGAGCTTCGCTTAGTCATCATCTCTGAGTCCGATATTTTTAGCGCCCGAGTGCGAAAAAAGAAGAGAGAAAATCAGCACAAAGTCTACGCTGGAAGTAAGATTGGCAATTTTATGGAGCTTTCTGTGGGCGATTATGTGGTGCATGAAAAACACGGACTTGGCATTTATAAGGGGATCGAGCAGATTGACGTGGATGGTATTGGAAAGGATTTTATCAGCATTGAATATAGAGGGGGAAGCAACCTTTTTATACCGGCAACCCAGCTGGATTTGATTCAAAAATACGCCAGTGCCACTTCCAAAAAGCCAAAATTAAATAAATTAGGCGGTTCTGAGTGGGAGAAGACCAAGAACGAGGTGCGAAATCATGTAAAACAGGTTGCCTTCGATTTGGTACAGCTCTATGCGGCAAGACAGGAGAAAAACGGTTTTGCCTATTCCGAGGATACGGTGTGGCAAAGTGAGTTTGAGGAACTGTTTCCTTATGAGGAGACGGAGGATCAGCTTCGAGCTATTGCAGACGTGAAAAAAGATATGGAAAGCACCAAGATCATGGATCGATTGATTTGTGGTGACGTGGGATATGGAAAGACCGAGGTGGCAATTCGAGCGGCCTTCAAGGCGGTGATGGACAGCAAACAGGTCATCTATCTTTGTCCAACTACGATTTTAGCGCAGCAGATTTACAACACCTTTACGGACCGTATGAAGGACTTTCCTGTGCGGATCGCCATGCTTTCTCGTTTTATTACTCCAGCGAAGCAAAAAGAGACTTTGGCGGGATTGAAGGACGGTCGCGTGGACATTGTAATTGGTACGCACAAGGTATTGTCACCAAAAATCGAATATAAAAATCTGGGACTGTTAATCATCGATGAAGAACAGCGTTTTGGTGTGAATCACAAGGAACAAATCAAAAATATGAAAAAGGAAGTGGACGTATTGGCCCTTTCTGCCACCCCAATTCCGAGAACTCTCCATATGAGTCTGATTGGGATTCGAGATATGAGTGTGCTGGAGGAACCTCCGGTGGATCGAAGAGCCATTCAGACCTATGTGATGGAATATAATGAGGAAATGATACGTGAAGCTATTAACCGAGAGTTGGCAAGGGGCGGTCAGGTCTATTATGTGTACAATAAGGTCAATAACATCGACCAGATTACGGAGAAGGTGGCATCTTTGGTGCCAGATGCCGTGGTGGCATATGCTCATGGACAGATGAGTGAGCGACAGTTGGAAAAAATCATGTTTCAGTTTATCAACGGGGAAATCGATGTACTGGTTTCCACCACTATCATAGAGACGGGATTGGACATTTCCAACGTAAATACTATGATTATCCATGACTCCAACAACTTCGGATTATCACAGCTTTATCAGCTGCGTGGTCGTGTGGGTCGTTCCAATCGCTCTGCCTATGCCTTTTTAATGTACAAACAGAACACCCTTTTAAAGGAAATGGCAGAAAAACGTTTGAAAGCCATTCGAGAATTTACGGATCTGGGTTCTGGCTTTAAGATAGCTATGCGGGATTTAGAAATTCGCGGCGCGGGAAATCTTCTAGGTGCAGAACAGTCCGGTCGTATGGAAGCGGTGGGTTATGACCTTTACTGCAAGATGTTAAATGATGCAGTACGGCGGGAAAAAGGCCAGGAGGAAGTGGAAGACGCTTTTGAAACTACCATTGATATCAATGTGGATGCCTACCTGCCATCCAGCTATATCAAAAATGAGGCATTAAAGTTAGATCTTTACAAGCGAATTGCAGCTTTGGCAGATGAGGAAGCCTATGACGATATGGTGGATGAGCTGATTGACCGCTACGGAGATCTGCCTTCTTCCGTGACGAACCTTTTACAGGTGGCGCTGTTAAAGGCAGAGGCTCACAAAGCCTTTATTACCCAGATTGAGCAAAAGGGTACGACGGTATTTCTTACCATGTATCCCCAGGCGCCTATCGACAGCGATAAGATTGATCCGTTGTTAAAGGCCCACCGAAACTTACTGAAGTTTCGCCTAGGGGAAGCACCGACCTTTTTGGTGGATATCAGCCGAATCGCCAAGAGAGATTTGCTGGATTGTTTAAAAAATGTGATATCGGAAATAAATAGTTTGCGATATTAGTGGGAATGTATTATAATTCATGATTGAATAGCGTTTTTTCTACAGTGATAAAAATAGATCGTTCATTTTAAAGAAAAAACAGGGAGAATAATCAGGAGGTTTTATCAAATGAAGAAATTTGGAACAAAGATTGCAGCGGCAGCACTTGCTCTTTGCATGGCGGTGGGGATGCTGACTGGATGTAACACAAACAAGAGCGAACAGAGCCAGAAAAAGGTGTTCACATATGACGGTACAGACGTATATCTGGATGAAGCGTGGGTATATGCAAAAATCACACAGACAACCTATGAAAGCTACTATATGTCTACTTTTGGCAGTAGCATGTGGACGATGGAAGTTTCTCAGGATGATGAGGGAAATCCAGTTACATTTGAAGCCATGGCAAAAGAAAGCGTTATTGCTCAGATCAAACAGGTAAAAGTTCTGGTAAATCAGGCAAAAGAATTAAAAATTGAGCTTACCAGTGAGGAAGAGAAGGAAGCAAAAGAAGCAGCAGAAGCATTCTGCGGCACAGACGAAGGAAAAGCAATTTTAAAAGAAACAGGTGCAAACGAAGACACTATCTTAAAAATCTACCAGGAAAATGCATTAGCAGCAAAGGTACAGGAAGAGATGGTAAAGGACGTTGACACAGAAGTTTCAGATGACGAGGCAAGAAAGACATCTGTTTATAAACTGGTATTTGAGACAACAAAGACAGACAGTGAGACAGGTTCTGTAAGCGATATGTCTGCAGATGAAAAGAAAGAGCAGAAAGATAAAGCAGAAAAAGCACTGAAAGACATTCAGGGCGGCAAATCCATTGAGGATGTAGCAGAAGAATTAGAGATGACAGACAGTGCAACAGAGACATACTCTGCTGGAGAATCCAAAGGCGGTAAAAAATTTGAAGCAACCATTGCAAAATTAAAAGATGGTGAAGTTGCTGATAAGGTATTAACTACAGATGAAGGCTATGTTGTAGTCAAATTAGTGGCTTATACAGACGAAGATGCAACTGCAGAAGAAAAAGAAAGCATCATCAACGATCGTAAATCTGAATTATATCAGAAAAATTACGAAGAGCTGATTAAAGATTTGGAAGAAGAATGGAACTATGACGAGGACGTAGATCAGGACGCATGGGCATTAGTGAAATTCGCAACAGAAGAAGCAACAACAGAAACAGAAGAGACAACAACTGTAGCAGAAGAAGGAACCACTGGCGCCGAAGAGACAACAACAGCGGCAGAAGAGGGAACTACTGTGGCAGAGGAAGCGACTACAGCAGAATAATATAAAAAGATAGAAAGAGGAAATTCGAGATTCGGATTTCCTCTTTTTTGTTGGGCCAAGGTGCTGTTTTGCAGAGCTTCAGTTTCTGATTCTTGTATGAGCGCTCTGAACGTGTCTCGGATAAAAAATAAAAAAGAGACTTGACAACTTTGCACTTTAATCCTATAATTCATATAAAGTTAGTAGGAAATAGAAAGGAGAACAACAATGGCAAACATTTATAAAAGTACATGGGATTTAATTGGAAATACTCCACTGATGGAGGTTACAAACCTGGAGAAGAAGTATAATCTGGAAGCAAAGGTACTGGTAAAGCTAGAATATTTTAATCCGGCAGGCAGTGTAAAGGATCGTCTTGCCAAGGCCATGATCGAGGATGCAGAGGAAAAGGGTATTTTAAAGGAAGGCGCTGTATTGATTGAGCCAACTTCCGGAAATACTGGTATTGGGCTGGCTTCCCTGGCAGCGGCAAGAGGATACAAGGTTATTCTTACTATGCCGGAGACCATGAGTGTGGAACGAAGAAATATCTTAAAAGCATACGGCGCAGAGATTGTCCTTACAGACGGAGCTAAGGGTATGGCTGGTGCCGTGGAAAAGGCAGAGGAACTGGCAAAGGAGATTCCGGGAAGTTACATCCCAGGTCAGTTTGAAAATCCAGCCAACTGGAAGATGCACTACAAGACAACAGGACCGGAGATTTGGCAGGATACGGATGGTGAAGTAGATATCTTTGTGGCAAGTGTTGGTACCGGCGGAACCCTCACTGGAACAGCCAAGTATCTAAAAGATCAAAATCCAGATATTTACGTGGCAGCAGTGGAACCAGCCACTTCCCCACTTCTTTCCAAAGGTCATGCAGGTCCTCATAAGATTCAAGGTATTGGTGCAAACTTTGTACCGGCGGTGTTAGATACCAGCATTTATGATGAAGTCATTGCCATTGAAAACGATGACGCTTTCCAGTATTCCAAAGAATTGACGAAAGCAGAGGGGGTACTTACCGGTATTTCCTCCGGCGCTGCTTTAAAAGCTGCCATTGATCTGGCAAAAAGACCGGAAAACAAAGGAAAAACCATCGTGGTATTACTTCCAGACAGCGGTGACAGATACTATTCTACTCCTTTATTTACAGACAAATAGAGGTTGGCAAAAGAAAAGCGAAAATTCACGAAATAACTGCTAAAAACAGTGCTATTTCCGACGAGAATTTTGTTGAAATTTTGGGACAAATTTTTTCGAAAATTTTCTTGACAACTAAATACAAAGTAATTATAATCTTTAGGTGTGTGCGTGGGATATAAACGTACGCACCTTTTAGATTTTACCAGGAAGTGAAAACTTCCACAGATAAGGTATGAATCAGGCAACCGCAGTAGAAAATATGCATGGAGGTGAAAATCGATGCCAACATTTAACCAGTTAGTAAGAAAAGGTAGACAGACTATCGAGAAAAAGAGTACTGCACCAGCTCTCCAGAAAGGATTTAACTCCCTTCACAAGAAAGCTACTAACACAAGCTCTCCACAGAAGAGAGGTGTTTGTACAGCAGTAAAAACAGCTACTCCTAAGAAACCAAACTCTGCTCTTCGTAAAATTGCCAGAGTTCGTCTTTCTAACGGAATCGAAGTAACAAGCTACATCCCAGGTGAAGGACATAACCTTCAGGAACATAGTGTTGTACTTATCCGTGGTGGTAGAGTAAAAGACTTACCAGGTACACGTTACCATATCGTTCGTGGTACACTTGATACAGCAGGTGTTGCTAACAGACGTCAGGCTCGTTCCAAATACGGCGCTAAGAGACCTAAAAAATAAGGTGAGTCCAACAACAAATGAATATGCTGCTTAGAGCAGCGAAAACCAAAATGCCGGAATAGCAATATTTTCCCCTGTTGGTTGCAGGTTAAAATAGAGATCGCAGTCCGAGCATGAACGAGCAGATCGATTCTGCTTACAGAGCAGAAGATACTGCTTGAGTACCGATGATTTAAGAAAAATTGATTAAGGAGGGAAGAACCGTGCCACGTAAAGGACATATTGCAAAAAGAGATGTATTAGCAGATCCAATTTACAATAACAAGGTTGTTACAAAGCTTATCAACAACATTATGTTAGATGGTAAGAAAGGTACAGCCCAGAAAATTGTTTACGGAGCTTTCGAAAGAGTAGCAGCTACTACAGGTAAAGATGCTGTAGAAGTATTTACAGAAGCTATGAACAACATTATGCCAGTACTTGAAGTAAAGGCTAGACGTATCGGTGGTGCAACATACCAGGTACCTATCGAAGTAAGACCAGACAGAAGACAGGCTTTAGCTCTTCGTTGGTTAACAATGTTCTCTCGTAAAAGAGGCGAAAGAACAATGGAAGAAAGACTCGCAAACGAGATCATGGATGCAGCAAACAACACTGGTGCATCTGTAAAGAGAAAAGAAGAAATGCACAGAATGGCAGAAGCAAACAAAGCTTTCGCACATTACAGATTCTAGTTTTATTGACCACAAGGCAGTGCGGCGGATCCGCCGCCTGCTCATTACTATAAGGAGGAAAAACCTTGGCTGGAAGAGAATATCCATTAGAGAGAACCAGAAATATTGGTATTATGGCTCATATTGATGCTGGTAAAACAACAACAACAGAGCGTATCTTATACTATACTGGTGTTAACTATAAAATTGGTGATACTCATGAAGGTACTGCTACCATGGACTGGATGGAACAGGAGCAGGAAAGAGGTATCACAATTACTTCAGCGGCTACAACTTGCCACTGGACTCTTCAGGAAAACTGCAAAGCAAAAGCTGGCGCTTTAGAGCATCGTATTAACATTATCGATACTCCAGGTCACGTTGACTTTACAGTTGAGGTAGAACGTTCCCTTCGTGTATTAGACGGCGCTGTAGGCGTTTTCTGTGCAAAGGGTGGTGTAGAACCTCAGTCCGAAAATGTATGGCGTCAGGCTGACACATACAACGTACCTCGTATGGCATTCATCAATAAGATGGATATCATTGGTGCAAACTTCTACGGAGCTGTTGATCAGATCCGTGACAGATTAGGCAAGAATGCTATTTGTATCCAGATTCCTATCGGAGCAGAAGATACATTCAAAGGTATTGTTGACTTATTCGAAATGAAAGCTTATATCTACAAC
>CAYLUV010000036.1:0-15477 GCA_964386955.1 uncultured Lachnospiraceae bacterium | reverse complement strand
CTATGGCTCATACACTTGGTGCAGTATATGACACACCTCATGGTGTTGCATGTGCTATGATGCTCCCTATCGTTATGGACTTCAACAAAGAATGCACTGGTGAAAAATATAAAGCAATCGCTGAAGCATTCGGCGTAGACACAACTGGTATGGATCAGGATACATACAGAAAAGCAGCAATTGACGCTGTACAGCAGTTATCTGTTGACGTAGGAATCCCTACAAAACTTGAGAAATTAGAAGAAAAAGATCTTCCATTCCTCTGCGAATCTGCAGCAGCAGATGCTTGCGCACCTGGAAATCCAAAACCAGCTACAATCGAAGAATTTGAAGCTATGTTCCGTAAATTAATGTAATCAGCCAATATGGAAAACAAGCATCATAAATAAAAGAATCCCCGGTGCCATGGTGCCGGGGATTCTTTTTTGTGGTATTATAGAGGAAGGAGAACAATTTCAGCTCTAAAATTAAGTAAAATGTAGATGGAGACAATCATGAATAAACGAACCATTCCCATGATTCTTTCGAGGAGAATATCAAAGTCAGCAAGGCAGTGGGGATAGGAACTGCACATGGTGTGTACAAAGGTAAACCAAATCCTCAGTTTGACGTTTTAAGTCAGATTCGTGAGGTGGTAGACATTTCACTGGTACTCTGCGCTAAAAAATTGCATTCCAAAAGAAAATGCAATTTACTATTGCTGGATTTCTTTTGCGAAAGGGGATACAATAAACCAAGAAAAATACAGGACACAGCAAAAGAAAGGAAAGACCAGACGCTTTCGGAAGTCTGGGATAAAATGACAGTATGGACAGCATGAAAATCGGACAGTATTTATCAGAACTTCGCAAATATTATAAGATTACACAGGATGATCTGGCCAATCATTTGGCGGTTTCCAGACAGGCAGTTTCCCGTTGGGAGACAGGAGTATCGGTGCCGACGATAGAGATTTTGCTGAAATTATCACAGCTTTACGGGGTTACCATCAATGACATTCTGGAGGCAGACATCAACAAGATCAAGTATCAAAAGGAGATTATTTTTCTGGAAAAGGAAGAGAAAAATAAGAAAATCTTCGTCATTGGATGTGGTCGATGGGGAACCTTCATTGCCTGGTATCTGGATCGGATTGGACATCAGGTGACATTGTACGGAAGAGAAACCTCAGCCAAGATGAAGGAATTGATGGAAACGAGAAAGAATGAATATCTGGTGCTTCCAGAATCGGTTTCTTTGACCTACTCCTACGAAGGGGCACAGGAGGCGGACATTATCGTTATCTCCATCAGTTCCCAGACCTTGCATCAGGTGGCGGAGGAACTTGCCCGCCGAAATACAAAAAACAAAACCATTGTACTTTGTATGAAGGGAATTGAGATTGAGACAGGACGTCGTTTGACGCAGATTGTCAACGACACGCTGGATTATTCCAACAAGGTGGCAGTGTGGCTGGGACCAGGACATGTGCAGGAATTTTGCAGAGGAATTCCAAACTGCATGGTAATCGACAGCACAGATCCATTGGTGAAGGATGAGTTAATTCGCAATTTTTCCAGTAATCTGATTCGTTTTTATTATGGAACGGACTTGATTGGAAACGAGATTGGCGGGGCGGCTAAGAATGTCATTGGTATTGCAGCCGGCATGTTGGACGGCTTTGATATGTCTTCCCTGAAAGGGGCATTGATGGCAAGAGCTACCAGAGAAATTGGAAGATTGATCGCAGCCATGGGTGGGGAGGAAACTTCTGCTTACGGTCTTTGTCATTTAGGTGATTATGAGGCCACTTTATTTTCAAAGCACAGTCAAAATCGAGCTTTTGGAGAAAATTTTGTATTGGGAAAAGGATACACGAAGCTGGCGGAAGGGTACTATACGGTAAAGGCTCTTCGAAATCTTGGGAAGAGCTATGGAGTGGAACTTCCAATCTGCGAGGCGGTATATGGCATTTTATATGAGGAAAAAGATGTGAAAGCTTCCTTTGACTTGTTGTTTAAGAGAAGTCTGAAAAATGAGTTTTAGCAGATTCCATAGGGCGATGGTTTTGGATAAGATTTTTGCAACCCCCATGCATCCATATACCAAAGCTCTGATTTCAGCGGTGCTTACCATGGCGATGATAGCCAAGAGTACGGCGGTACAACAGACATAGACGAAAGAAGGGGAATCAAAGGCAACGGCAATAAACCCCACATTTTTCGGAATAAAATGGAAATCTGTGCGTCGAAAAAGGGCGGATACCCTGCGATTTGCATATCGCAGGAGCATCCGCCCTTTTTTTGGTTTTGGAATAAAAATTTACGAAATGGTTTAAAAAATTTGGTTTCTTAGGTTTAAAAATTATTTGGTCTTAAAATGGTTTAAATAGGATTAATTAGGATTTATAAAATAAGGGGATTAGCCTCTTACTTCTTTTACGATTTCTGCTGCTTCTGCAACAAGTTTTGTGATCTCATCGAACTTGCCTTCTTTTACAAGGTTTCCGCTTACCATCCAGCTTCCGCCGCAAGCGATGATTTTATCAAATGCAAGGTAATCTCTTACGTTAGAGATGTTGATTCCGCCTGTAGGCATGAATTTCATCTTTGTGTAAGGTGCTGCTAATGCTTTGATTGTCTTTAAGCCGCCAAATGGTTCTGCTGGGAAGAATTTAACAACTTCAAGACCCAGTTCAATGGCCTGTTCGATTTCAGATGGTGTGATAACACCTGGTGTTACAGGAATGTTTTTCTCTAAGCAGTATTTTACAACTTTAGGATTTAATCCTGGGCTTACAATAAATTTTGCACCAGCTGCTACGGCGCGGTCTACCTGTTCTGTTGTTAATACAGTACCAGCACCTACCAGCATCTCTGGGAAGTTTTCGCTCATGATACGAATGCTTTCTTCTGCTGCATCTGTACGGAAAGTAACTTCTGCACAAGGAATGCCGCCTTCTACTAACGCTTTTCCTAATGGAAGAGCATCTTTTACATCGTTAAGAACAACAACAGGGATAATGCCGTATCCAGACATCTGCTTTAATACATCGTTCATTTTCTAATCTCCTTATTTCTTCTTGCATATTGAAAAAAATTATGTTAAACTAAGTGAAGTTTCATAATATGAAACCGTGGTTCGCAATGTGAACCTCAAAACTAAATACATTATATAACCTGTGAAAAAAAAGTCAATAGATTTTTTAAAAAATTTTTAATAAATTTTAAAGCAACAACAGAGGAGAATTACTATATGGAAGAAAAGAATCCAATACAAGTAGCAGATCGCTTGTTTTTAACTATGGAGCTTTTGGCAGAGGAAGGTTCTATGGGACTTTTAGAGATTAGCAAGGCTCTGGAATTGAACAAAAGCACCGTACACCGAGTTTTGAATTCCCTGATTTATATGGGCTATGTGAAACAAAATCAGGAGACACTGAAATATTCTCTTACTTATAAGATTTGTCGTCTTTCCAATCAGGTGATTCAGCAGACAGACCTGGTGGAGATGGCAAGGCCATTTCTGCGGGAACTTTCCTTCAAGACGGGAGAGACGGTTCATTTGGTAGTGCGGGATGGCACAAATGCGGTCTATATAGATAAGGTAGAAAATGACAGCAATACAGTCCGACTGATTTCTACCATCGGAAAAAGCATTCCTCTTTATTGCTCCGGTGTGGGTAAAGCGATGATGGCGGCCATGGAGGCTAAGAGTGTGCAAAAAATTTGGAAATTTAGTGAAGTGGAAAAGTTGACGGAGAAGACTATTACGGACTATGATAATTTGTGTCGGGAACTGGAAAATATACGGACAAGAGGTTATGCCATCGACGATGAAGAAAATGAAATCGGTGTAAAATGTGTGGCGGTATCCTTGGAAGATTACATGGGAAAACCTCGTTATGCCCTAAGCATCTCAGCACCAGAGATTCGTATGAAAGAGGAGCGAATCCAAGAACTGGCAGCATTATTAAAAGAAACGAGAGAATCCATAAGAAAGGCATGGAATTAATCTGTTTCTGGAAAGGATTTTTCTGTGCCTTGAAGAAGAATAAGAGAAAATTGCGGAAGGAGAAGTAGGATGAGAGTAAGATTGAGTACCCTTTGTTATATAGAAAAAGAAGACCAATATTTGATGCTGCATCGTATCTTAAAGAAAAATGACATCAATAAAGATAAATGGATCGGTGTAGGGGGCCATTTTGAGGACGGGGAAAGTCCGGAGGAATGTGTCCTTAGAGAAGTCAAAGAGGAGACGGGCTATACCCTGACTTCCTACCGCTATCGTGGAATCGTTACCTTCGTTTTCGGCGACCAAGAGACAGAATATATGTCCCTGTTTACCGCAGATGCATTTACCGGAGAGCAGGTGGAATGCAACGAAGGTATTTTGGAATGGGTCCATAAAAAAGATATTTTTAATTTGAATCTCTGGGAGGGGGATAAGATCTTTTTCCGTCTGCTGGAGGAAGAAATTCCATTTTTTTCACTGAAGCTGGTGTATGATCTGGATGGACAGCTTACAGCAGCGGCGTTAAATGGGAAAGGGATGGAATTAGAAGGAAGATAAAGAGAAGAGACTGGATACAAACGTGTGATATGCCACTGTCAAGTAGACAGGTTAAATATCAATGTACCAGTCTCTTTTTTTATTTATTGTCCAAATTTCTGAGCCGCTTCTTTCAGCATTTTTCGAATTGGAAGCTGGTATGGGCAGCGTGGCTCGCAAGCTCCACATTCTACACAGGCGCTGGCTTTAACAGGAAGAGCCTCGTATCTTGTTCTTGCCCAGTCCTCCAAACCATATCGGTCCAGATATCCTTGCATTAAGAATACATTTGGAATTGGGATGCCCACAGTACAAGGAGCACAGTAATTACAGCGACGACAGAAATTATTTCCCAGCTGTTTTCTGATCTCCTGCATTTTTGCAAGTTCCTCTGGGGTAAGTGGGGTGGTGTCATCCACAGCAGCCATGTTTTGCTCGATTTCTTTTAAGTCAAACATGCCAGGGATGACAACGGAGACATTAGGGTTGGATGCAATAAAACGAAGTGCTAAGGTGGCATCTTCGATGGCGCCGCCAGCCAACGGTTTCATAACGATAAAGCCGATATTCTTTTCGACACATTTTTTGATTAATTCTTCCCCGTGTGTTTCCACAATATTATATGGGAACATAAATGTTTCTACCCAATCCATTTCCAGTGCTTTTTCAAACAATTCTAAGGAATGTCCAGTGAGACCGATGTGACCAATCTTTCCAGCAGCTTTTGCTTCCATCAGGGCTTCCAAAGCTCCGCCCGGTGCCAAAACCTGTTCCAACTGTTCTAGGTTTGGATTGTGTACCTGATAAATATCAATGTAATCGGTTCTTAAATTCTTTAAGCTGATTTCAATATCTGCAGCCATTCCCTCTTTGGTGCGATTCATACTTTTGGTGGCGAGGATAAATTTGTCTCGAAGACCCTCCAGTGCTTCACCCAAATATTCTTCACTGACCGTATATCCGCGGGCTGTATCAATGTAGTTGATTCCCTTTTTTGCCATTTCCTGAACCAATTCCTTTGTAGTGGCAGCGTCCACACGCTGAATAGGAATGCCGCCGAATCCAAGACGGGCAATTTTAAGTCCTGTTTTTCCAAGTGTTACATATTCCATGGCTGTTGTTTCCTCCTTTTTCATCAGAAATTATGAAAATGTATATAATTTTTCGATGAATGTGTTTTTTTAAGTATAGCACATTTCTACTGAAATGTAGAAGGAATTTGAAGGTTTTGATAGCGTCTGGGGTTTAAAGACCATAAAATGTTAGGAATCAAAGACAGATACATGTAAGCATGACACAGTTATCTTTCCAATCCGGCGCCTGGCTGAACTGTTACATAAAAATGAGTAAATGTAAAAAATTGGTTGACCATAAGGATGCAAAAATGTAAAATAAAAGGGAATATACATATAATGGAAAAAGAAAGTGCTTTATGTATATAGAAAATAAAAGTCATAGGTAGGAAAGAAACGAAGAAAGCACAAAACGACAGGAAGGCGCAAAGATGTATTTTGATCTTTTAACAAAAAGAAAACAACAATTGATGGAACAGGAAATGAATATCAGACAACGGTTGGAAGAAATGCCGCCAGGCAATCTGTATTGCGTAAAAAATGGAAAATATTATAGGTGGGATTTATATATGAATAAGCATCAAAAGGAAGTGATACCAAAAAAGAATCTCACATTTGCAGAGGAGATGGCACTAAAAGGTTATTATCTCAGCCAATATAAGGATATTAAAAAAGAAGAAAGAGCAATAAAAGCATATCTAAAAAATTATCAGAGAGGTCATGCAGTAGAAAAATTATTAAAAAATCCAGAATATTGTCGTTTGCTTGCGCCGCATCTTTCTCCCGTGGATCAGGATATGGCGGACTGGGCAAAGCAATCATATGAAAAAAATGAACAGCACCAAGAGAATCTACTTCATGAGGTAATGCCTCATATCTATGTTCGCTCCAAATCAGAAGCATTAATCTATACCATTCTTTATAAAAATAAAATTCCCTTTCATTATGAAGAAAAATTACAACTAGGAAATCATATCATATACCCAGATTTCACGATTCGACATCCCAAAACAGGAAACACATACTACTGGGAACATTTTGGTATGTGGGATGAAGTAGCTTACTGTAAAAAAGCCTGCTCCAAGATGCAACTATATGCAGAACATGGAATTATTCCATCAGTTCAGCTGATTACCACATATGAAACCATGAATTATCCTTTAACAGTGGCCAAAATTGAAAAGCTAGTAGAAGATTTCTTTTTTTAGATGGCGGTTGGTCAATAAAATGTGTGGGTGAAGAGAATTCAGAGAAAAATGAGGATATGAAATGGAGAAAAAACAGGGAAAAATAAAAAATTGTTCCTGAAAAAGAGCTGCATTTGGAGTAAAAAGAAGAACGAGAAAATAAATGGTCCAGGAAAAGGGACGTGAATGGAGCAATAAGTAGAACAAGAGAATAAATGCTCCAAAAAAATTGTAATATTGGAGCAAATAAATATAAAAGACACGTTTTAGCTCCAATATTTCTACAGAGAGTGTACCAAAAGGAGAAAAAATGCTTCAAAAGCTCCAACCAGCCTCCCAAAAGTGAAGTGTACCAAAAAAGAAAGCCCCGGCAGCCCGAAGTGGAATGCTTCGGGCTGCCAGGGCAAAAAGAAAGGAAAAAGCAAGCATAAAGCTTGCTTTTTCCTAAAAAAATCATCTTTAAGCAAGTTCGTCTACTAATTTCTGTAATGCTGCAACAGCCTCATCTGGTAATTTGTCGTAGCCGCCTTTTTCAGTAGCAAAAGCGTTTACTTCATTGACACGGTCCTGCATGCGGGCTTTTAACTGAGCAGTGTAATCTGCATCACTCATGTCAGGAACAAATCCTTCCCAATCCATGATCTCGATGTCTTCGAAAGGTCCCCACTGTTTGAACTGTGCAGTGCCTTCTACGATGGCCTCTAAGATGCCAAGAGTATCTTTTGGCTGTACCTTTTTGCCCATGAAATCGCCAGTGTTTACGATATAGCAATCTACGTCTTTTTCTTCTACTAACTTCTTGAATTTGTCATAGTCATGAGCTAATGGATAGGTTCTGAATGGGTTTGCATATGGAACTACGACTAATTTGTTAGGATCAACACCTGGAGCAAGACGTTCTGCAGAAGAACGTTTTGTAGCGAGGGTAGCACCCATAACGGAAGCAAGGGCAGAACCTTTTAATTTTACAACTGGTGGAATGGTAGGGTCTTTCATGATCCATACAATGGCATTTACTGGAGATTCAATCTTATCCACACGGTTTGGAGACCATAATTTGGATTTGATGGCACGACCGTTGCCGTTTCGGATATCTTCGGTTACGAGCTGAATCTTTCCGTCCTCATCCATAGTTGCAGAACAGTTCTGTGCAGTTAATAAATATTTGTTGTCTGGACAGCCTGTTGGGTAGTCGGCTGTTTTATCAAAATATGTAGGCTCTAAAGCGATGGAAGAACAGGTATCGGTGTTGATAATAAAGGCATCGTCGTGAAGAACAGTAATGTCATATTTTCCACCGTGTTTTGCATGAGTCAGTGTAGATTTACCAGATCCGGATAAACCGAATACAGATAATACATATTTAGAACCGTCTGCAAGAGTATATTCTTTCTGACCGCCATGGCAGGAAGCGTAGCCGTTTCGGTTGGCAATGGCCCATGCCATAGTAAGAGTTCCTTTTTTGTGCTCTCCAAAGTATCTCATACCAAGGATACATGCACAGTTTGTTTCTGTATTGAAATAGCAAAGAGTTTTCTTTGCAGGGTCGCTTAAGCAGTCAAAGCTAACGCCAGGAGCCTCTTCCGGTACCCACTGTGGATCAGAGAAAATGTAAATGTCTGCTTCCTTGCCATCGCCAACGGCTTTGGAGTTTTTGTACATCTTTACATATTCGTCGGACATATACTGGAAGTTTAACATCCAAGAGTACATGATATTTTCTTCTCCTTCTGGAATGAGAAGATGTGCTTTTACCATAAATTCAGGGTCAAGACCTACATATACTTCTGCATGGTACATCGTTTTCCAACGTGCGTTGTAAACAGCATCCATAGCTACTTTATCGAGGGCTTCTGTATCAACACCCGGTTCGCCGGAAATACGGCGAGCTGCGGCATAACGTCCAGTGATGGCACCATCATTAAAAAGAAGAACCTTGGCATCTTTTTCCAGACCAAATTCTTCTCCGCGGTATACAGGCATATCGGTTACGATGGTTCCTGGAGAGTTCTTCGCAAGTTCATAAGCTTCTTTTAATGTGTTGACTTTAATTACGTTGTTTCCATAAAATGCTGCCTCGATGATGGAACGAGTTTTGGAAAAACCAACTTTGCCAGCACCGATTTCGTTGAGTGGATAATAAGCTTTTGTTGACATAGTAATCCTCCTAAAAATATTATGATGGCACAAATTCTGCAGGGAAATGCTAGAATTCACCATGTGTAATCACTTTTTGTATTCCATTATATGGGTATTAAAAGCAAAAGTCAATTACTTTCCTATAGTAAACTGTTAAAACTTTTGAATTTTTCTAAAAAAATAATTTCATTTTATTGGGAGAGCATACATTTCTCCAGGGTTGAAAAGTAGCAGGGACCATAGGAAAGTAGTAAGGTATGGAAGGCTTTCTTATTAAAAGAATCCCCCATCTGCTTCTCCATTTTTTGGCGAATATTCAAAAGTTCCAGATAGCCAACATAATATTGAAGGTATGCTCCCGGTTCCTCTACGGCATATTGGTAGAAGGCCTTATCGCCGGTGGAATCCAGCCCATAGGAGGTAAGAACCGTGGCAATCTGCTCCTGGTTGTAGCCTTTATAATTGACATAAAGATCGATGAGGGAGCTTATGCAGTAGGAAAATTCATCGTTGCAGCGGTAAAGCTCTGTCAGTGCATCGTGATACTCTCTATCGTAACTTCCGTAGGTAAAATAATCTGCCGCATCGTTTGCCACCAAAAAGGCCCAGGCTTCCTTGTAACCGGTTATGCTAAGTGCATAGAAAATAGGAGAAAGTCCCTGTTCCAGCAGATAATTTTGCTGGTAAAGATGACCGGGATACCCTTCGTGAGCCAGTGTCATAAAAAGGGAGGCGGAACCGAGGGCTGCATTGCCGTAATAAATGCGGTTTTCTTCTGTGCTGTCCAAAGGAGGAACCATGTAGTAGGCAGCGGTTGTATTATTTTTTAAGGCGCTGGGAATGGGTTCTGCCTTGTATGAGACGGAAGAAAGGGCAGGATAATCTTGTTGCATGGCTTTTTCCAAATAGGAAAGCATCTCTTCCGGGGTATCTTCGGTATAACTTTCTGTGGAAAGATAGATTTCATAGGCCTTCGGGGATTTCTTTGTAACCCTTTCGATGCGAGTAGTGATGTCCTTCATTCTTTTTTCTAGGGTTTTGATCAAGGTGTTCATGGAACGATCGGACATGGTCTTTGCCTGTATCAATTTTTCATAGTAGGAAGCGCCGTCTGCATAGGCAGAAAGTCCCTGACCGGCGGGAGCATTTTTTTGCAGGAGGAAAAGATCATTTTTTAATTTTTGAAAAGCTGGAATCACTAGGGTGTTGACGAGATGTTCGTTGTTCTTTTTATAAGAAGTAAGTTGGTCGTGGGACAGGGTGGAAAGGGACTCCACCCGCTGATTAAAAGTTTCAATAAGAAGATTGGTTTTGGAATCTTCTAAAAAACGATCAATCTGTGCTAGGGTGTCTGCCAACTCAAAGTCACAAAGACCGTAGCCGGTCTCTGCCTGTTTTTCTTCCCATGCAAATGCCTCCTCAAAAAGAGTGGGAATCTGGGCCAAGATAGAAAGATAATCCGTTACATCCTCCTGGGAGTAAAAGGTGTACTCCGCCAAAGTCAGCGGCAGATTGCTGCTTAGTCCGCTGCTGGCCCCCAAAAGGTGCAAAAACTGGGGATAATCACACAGAGCAAGCTGTTGGTCTACGTACTTTTCCACGGTTTCATAGAGGATTTGTTGATCTTTTGGCAGATAAGAAGGATGGATTGTGGATAAATTCTTTTTCGTTTTGTGCAGTTCTGTTTTGCAGTCCTCGTTATAGTGCTCAGTAATGGAGGGAAATGCCTGCTTGGGCTTTTCTATTCCGTACTGTGCAGGATCTTTTAGGGTATAGTGAAGGGTTAAAAGGCTGTCGGAAAAGGCATTTTGAAATTCTTCATTTAGAAATGCTTCAAATGCCTGCAGGGTTTCTTCGTTCTTTGCTGTTTGGTAGCTTTCCTCCGATGTAGAAAAGGGAAATTGGCAGGAGGAGAGGGTCAAGGACAGTGCTAGAAGCATACATATTAAAAAAGAAGTGATACGTTTTCTCATTTCGTGGGCTCCTTATGATTAAGTATTCTTTATATTATAGACCAGACTGGATAAAGAATGGCAAAAGGATACAAAAAAAGTGCAATCTTAAGATTTTAGACACACTTTGTTCACTTTTGGGGAGTACCTTTAGGGAATAAAAACAGAGGAGAAACTTTGGTTTCCCATCCGTTGATATAGGAGGAAGTTTTATGGAATCTATTACAGTAAAGCTTGCAAATATTGAACGCACTGCGCGAGAAATTGTGGAAAGTGCCGGAGCAAAAAAACAGGAACTGGATGAAGAAATGCAAAGAAAACGCGACCAGTTTGATAAGGATTTGGAGAAGCAGACCAACGAAAAATTGGATCAGATTCGTGGAAACATGGAGAAGGCAATTGCAACGAGATGCAGGCAGGAAGAAGAGAAAAATCAAAAGCAGATTGCCCTTTTGAAGAAGGAATTTGAGAAAAAGCATAGTTTCTACGCGAAGGAGATCATAAAGCGGATTGTTGAGGTGTAAGATATGGGAAACGGTATGATGGCTTACAGTGCCATTGCCACTAAGATTCGTGGTATGGATGCGAAGCTCTTAAAGGAGGAGGATTACCGAAACTTGGCCGCTATGAAATCGGTGGCGGAACTCATTTCTTGGATGAATGACCACAGTGTTTATGGAAAGTTTTTGGAGCAGTTTGACGATGCTTTTTATCACAGAGGCAATATTGAGAAGATTCTTGTGACATCTCTCTATGATGACTATACGAGGTTGTATCGGTTTTCCAATCCGAAGCAGAAAGATTTTTTAAAGTTATTTATGAAACGCTATGAGGTGGAACTCATCAATCACTGTCTGCGTACTGTATTTAATCATTATCATATGACCTTTGATTTGGATTACAAGAAGCCTTTTTTTGATAAATACTCCAAGATTCGAATTGAAAAATTGATTACATCAGAAAATATTGATGATCTGATTCATCACTTGAAGAATACCGAGTATTACAAACCATTAAAAAAGGTGAGGGATTCGGGGGCAGAGACCTTGATTGACTATGATTTGGCCTTGAATCTTTATTATTTTACCGTGATGTGGAAGCAGGGAAAGAAGCTCTTAGATAAGAAAGAGCAGGAGATTTACCTGAAAAATCTGGGCAATCAGATTGATCTTATGAATCTTTCATGGATTTACCGGTCAAAGAAATATTATCACTTGCCGGAGAAGGATATTTATCTGATGCTGATTCCCATTCAATATAGATTGACCATAGGACAGACCAAGGAACTCTGTGAGGCGGGCAATCTGGAGGAATTTTTCCGGGTGCTGAACGAGAAGACGGTCTACGGTAAAAAATATCACTTTGATGAGGAAAATAATATAGAAAAAATGGTGGATGCTTGGCTTGCCCATTTGTACTGGATGGCTTATCGGAAAAAACCCTATAGCATTGCCAGCATTCATAACTATTTGTTCCGAAAAGAAAAGGAAATCAACACTATAACGACAGCCATGGAGTGTATCCGATATGGGCTTACGGAGACGGAGACCCTAAGTTACATCCGGCGGCCGCTTTGGCGTGACTATCAAGGAGGAAATGAAAAGTGATTGTAAAAATGAAATTCTTGAGCATTTCCGGTCCGAAGACAGATATTGATCGTGTCATCGAACAGTATTTGTCCAAATACGAGATACAGCTGGAAAATGCCATTACAGAATTGAAAACGACGGAAAACCTGATTCCTTTTATGGATGTAAATCCCTATAAAGAACTTTTAAACAAAGCGAATGAATATGTGCGCATTTTAAAAAAGAAGGATGAAACAGGGAAAAAACTGCCGGCTTCTGACGAGGAGGCGAGAGCCTTTTTGCAGAAGGTGAATGAGGAGTATCAGACACTGGCAGAACAAAATATGGAGGTAAAAAAGCAAAAACAGGCTTTGAAAGAGAAACAGGCATTGCTTTCTCCTTTCCAGAGTTTGGATTTGGATTTATCCGAAGTAGCGGATTTTCAATATATGAGGGTGCGATTTGGCCGCATCGATCTGGATTACTATGCCAGATTGGAAAAATATCTCTATGATGATCTAAAAGCAATCTTTTTTGAGAGTATGAGAGATGAAAATTATGTGTATGGCTGTTACTATGTGGCAACAAAGGAGAGCGGAAAGATTGACTCCATCTTTAAATCCTTCCACTTTGAGACCATACAGATTCCGAAGGAGTACGAGGGAAAACCGGTATATCTTTGCAAAGATGCGAAGAAAAAGATTAAGAACTGCAACGAGGTGCTGAAGCGACTGAAGGAAGAGATGAAGCAGTGTCTGCAGGAAAAAGCAGATGAGATTCTGGGTGTTCGCTATTACTTGGAAGAAAAATATAACAACTTTGATGTCCGTAAACAGGCGGCCATCATTGACAATGAACAGGAAGACTACTATCTTCTCTGCGGTTGGATGAGCGAGAAAGACACAGAGCGCTTTATCCGTGCGACCCAGGAGGATGAAAATATCAACATTATTGTGGAGGACGAGAAGGAGGAAACCTTCGGTACCCCTCCAACAAAGATGAAAAATTTCAGATTTTTTAAACCATTTGAGATGTTTATTCGTATGTATGGACTTCCGGCACACAATGAGATTGATCCGACTATGTTTGTGGCACTGACCTACACTTTTATTTTCGGTGCCATGTTCGGTGATGTGGGACAGGGACTTTGCCTGTTCTTAGGCGGTGGATTTTTGTACCTTTGGAAGCGGATGAATCTGGCAGGAATTATCTCTGTGGCAGGTATTTTTTCCACTTTCTTTGGTTTTATGTACGGCAGTGTCTTTGGATTTGAAGGCACGATTATAGAGCCAAGGTGGCTGTCACCTATGAGTGCCATGATGAAGCTGCCGATGGTAGGGCAGTTAAATACGGTCTTTATTGTAGCAGTTGCCTTTGGTATGGGACTGATTTTGCTGGCTATGGTATTTCAAGTAATCAATGCTTGGAAGCGTGGAGATTTGGAAAATATGCTCTTTAGTCCAAATGGAATTGCCGGCATCGTATTTTACGGTTGTCTGGTGCTTACCATTGTCCTTTATATGAGTGGACATAAACTTCCAGGAACGGCTCTTTTGGTACTGTTTCTTGGTGTGCCAGTGGTATTGTTCCTTTGCAGGGAACCGCTGGGAGAACTGGTGGAAGGAAAGAAGGTGTCCATCGAGGGCGGCAAAGGAATGTTCTTGATGCAGGGAATTTTTGAACTGATCGAGACCATGCTCAGTTATTTTTCCAACACCTTATCCTTTGTCCGTGTGGGAGCCTTTGCCGTGAGTCATGCGGCCATGATGGAGGTTGTTCTGATGCTTGGCGGAATTACAGAGGGCGTGGGAACACCGAATTGGGTTGTGATTATCTTGGGCAATATCTTTGTCTGCGGCATGGAAGGTCTGATTGTAGGAATTCAGGTACTCCGTTTGGAATACTACGAGATGTTCAGTCGTTTTTATAGTGGATCCGGACGAGAGTTTGTGCCATTTAAAAATCACTAGATTACAAAAAGAACCTTTCCAGGGAGAAATTTTTCTGGAAGGGATGATGAGATAGAAGCGAATCGCAGGAGGTTATGAAGATGAAGAATATGAAACATAAAAAAGTAGTATTAGGAACTTTAGTAGGAGCTGTTTTATTGGCAACCGTACTTTTTGTAGTGACAGGACATACCGCCATGGCGGCAACAACAGCGGCAGCGACAGATAGCGGTCTTGCCACAGGCCTTGGCTATATTGCAGCGGCCATTGCAGTGGGTGCTTCTTGTATCGGCGGTGGTATTGCCGTTGCCAGTGCAGCCAGCGCAGCCCTTGGCGCCATCAGTGAAGATTCCAGTGTTCTTGGTAAATCTCTGATTTTCGTAGGTCTGGCAGAAGGTGTGTGTCTGTACGGATTGATTATTTCTTTCATGATTATTGGACGACTTTAAGAGGGAGTGATCTTCATGAAAATGTATCTGATCAGTGATAACGTAGATACTTTGATTGGTATGCGTTTGGCGGGAGTGGATGGCATTGTTGCCCATGAAAAAGAGGAAGTGCGGGAGGCTTTGACAAAGGCGATGAACGATCCCAATGTAGGAATTGTTCTGCTGACAGAAAAGCTGGGACGTGATTTTCCAGAGATGTTAAATGAGATTAAGCTGGAACGAAAAATGCCTCTTTTGGTGGAAATTCCGGACCGCCATGGTACTGGTCGAAAGAAAGACTTTATCACATCCTATGTAAATGAAGCCATAGGTCTAAGACTTTAGAAAAGAAGGTGTCTGATTTGAAAGCAGAAGATAGAATCAAACATATACAGGACGTGGTGATGGAAGAGGCGAGAACCCAGGGAAATGAAATCATTAGTAAGCATCAGGAGGCGCTGGATGAGATTTTTGAGACGCACCGGGAGGAAGCCATGCGGCAGCAAAAAAGCCGCATCCAGGCAGAGCAGCATGCGGCAAAACGAGAAGTAAAAACAGCCATTTCCAAACGTCAGCTCAGCTTAAAAAGAGAGCTTAACAAAGTAAAAACAGAATTAAAGGCAGAGCTTTTCGAAGAAGTAAGAGCTTTAC